>JAUNWC010000297.1 GCA_030540495.1 Bacteroidota bacterium | reverse complement strand
TTTTTCTAACTGATTGATTCTCAGTAAACGGATTTCCTGTTTTTTGGTAGGTTTTGATAGGTTTTTATAGGTTAGCATAGGTTGGAGCCTACGGCTCCTGTAGGTTAGCATAAGTTATAATAGGATGGCAAAGCCGTTACTTTTTGTTATACGCTTATAAAGTCTCCTATGCTAACCTATCAAGGAGCCGCAGGCTCCAACCTATCTCAACTTATGCTAACCTATTACAACTTATAATAACTTATGCTAACTTATCAAAAAAGCCTGTGGCTCTTTTAAGGAGTTTATTGATTCTTTGGGTGTTATTATCATATGTTAGTAATTGTTTTTCTCCTGCAAGTATTAGTTCTTTTTGTTTGTTAGGATTGTTGGCAAGAGAATAAATTTTTTCTGCAATATCCTCTGCATCCAATGGAGAAAAATACTCGGCAGCATTGCCACACAAACCTTTGGCAAAAGGCAAATCTGAGGTTAGTAGGGGTTTTTGCATTTTGAAACTCTCAGGGTAGAGTGCAGTAAAACTTTCCATAAGCGTTGGAACAAATACAAAATCAGATTGTTGATACAAGGATGGACATTCTTCTAAATCTACCTTTCCCAAAAAAACAAAATGCTCTAAACTTAAATCATACATCTTTTTTTCTTTCTTGCCACGTGGGTGGTTTAAACCATTTTTAACGTATTCGGAATTAAGAAAGTCTTCTTTTTTTACACTAAAAACAAACCTAAATTTAAAATCTGGGTATCTTTCTTCTAAAACCTTTGCCACTCTTAAAGAAATTTGCAAATTTTTGTAAGAATAAGAAGAAGAAATATTCAACAATGTTATACCATCAAATTTATTTAAAGTCTTGTTTTTCCATAATTTAGGATTTTCATATATAGGGTTGTAATAATTAGTTATTGTAAAGCATTGACTATTATGGAATAAACTCTCTACTTTTTGAGATATATACTTGTTTTCACTATAAAAAAGTTTGCTACATTTTTGGAACAACAGTTTTCTACTAATGGAAAAGACATATTTCCAATAAAACTTTTCTCTCAAAGAGCAAATAGAGAAGAAAGGGCTATCTCTCAGTATCAGTTGTGCCATAGCAAAACCGCAAAGATGCCTAACCTTTGGCACCCAACGAGAAGGACCAAAAACAGTGATAACGCAATCCACCTTATTCTCTTTTATCAAATCGTCCAAAAAACAATCTCTACCAAGAAGTAAGGTTGTAAAATTGTTTTTTATATCATATGTATATACTTTAATATCATTGCATAAGGATAGTTTTTCTTTAGTTTTACTTAAGTAAGAAGAAAGAACAATAAAGAATTTATGCTCAGGGAACTTTTGTTTATAAGTGCTTGTTTTAGCATTTGTTACTTGCAAAAGAGATGGTTCTATTATTGCGTTGCAAATATAGTCTGTTACTTGCACACCTCCACCTATCTTTATATTGCTTGCGTTTATTAGTATGTTCATTAAAAGAAAGATATATTTTTGCAAAGTTAATGATTTTTTCTGTTGCTATGCTATGATAAAAAGAAAATAAAATACTAACTTCGCAAAACAAAAGAAAAGATATATGGATACATACTTGACCATAAACGCAATTTCTAACGGAGAGTATAAAGAGAACAAAAGTCGTTTTCTTGCCTTTGCTTATCCGATAGAGAGGCTTGAACAGGTTAAAGAATTGTTGGACAAGATAAAAAAAGAATACTATGACGCAAGGCACCATTGCTATGCTTACAAAATAGGCGTGGATAAAGAGCAAGTAAGCCGAGCCTTTGATGATAGAGAACCTTCTCATACAGCAGGCGATATGATATTGGGGGCAATAGATTCTAAGTCTTTGACCAATGTTTTGATTATAGTGGTTAGGTATTTTGGAGGTATAAAATTGGGTGCTTCTAATCTTGCCAAAGCCTATAAGCAAGCAAGTTTTCTTGCCATAGAAAATGCAACCATAGTGGAAAAAACCATAATGGCAAATATAAATTTTTCTTTTGATTTTGCTGTAATTACACAAGTAAATAAATTTTTGAAAGACAAT
>JAUNWC010000296.1 GCA_030540495.1 Bacteroidota bacterium | reverse complement strand
CCTATAAAAGGAGGCTCTGCCTCCAACTTACTACAACCTATGCTAACCTATAAAACAACCACTGCCTCCAACAAAGCCTAATCTTCTTAAATTGTTGTGATATTAATAAAATATTGTACTTTTGCAAAGTAAGAATAAAAGGAGTATTCTTGCAAAACAATGTTCGTTTTATATAGGAAGTAAAAATTATAAAATAATTCATAAAAATTATGGCAATACATTATATTAGTCCAGAACTCCTAACTCTTGACAGAGTAAGCGAGATAATGGAAAAGGGAATGAAATTGGAACTTTCTGAGGAAAGCAAAAAACGTATTATCAAGTGTAGGGAATATCTTGACACGAAAATGGAAAATCAAAAAGAGCCTATCTATGGTGTTACCACTGGATTTGGTTCTTTGTGCAGTATTTCCATAAGCCCTGAGCAGTTGAGCCAATTGCAAAAAAACCTTGTTATGTCTCACGCTTGTGGTTGTGGAGAAGAGGTGCCTAAGGAGGTAGTAAAACTAATGCTTTTGAATAAGATTCAGTCTCTTTCTTATGGTCATTCGGGCTCACAACTTGTTACGGTTCAGAGATTAGTAGATTTCTTTAATAACGATATTTATCCAGTTGTTTATCAGCAAGGTTCTTTGGGTGCAAGTGGAGATTTGGCTCCTTTGGCAAATATGTGTTTGCCTCTTTTGGGCTTGGGTGAAGTGGATTATAATGGCAAGAGAATAAGCGGAGAAGAGTTAAACAAGCAGATGAATTGGCAACCAATAGAGTTGCAAAGCAAAGAGGGGTTGGCTCTTTTGAATGGTACTCAATTTATGGGAGCATTTGCTATGTATTCTATTATTAAGGCAAAACGTTTGAGTAAGTTAGCCGACCTTATAATGACTATAAGCCTTGAGGCTTTTGATGGAAGAATAGAACCTTTCTATGATAATGTACATTTGGTTAGAGCCCATGCAGGTCAATTAATTACCGCAAGACGTATTCGTTCTTTGTTGGAGGGTAGCCAAATCATAAAAAGACATAAGGAACACGTACAAGACCCTTATTCTTTCCGTTGCGTACCTCAAATTCACGGAGCCTGCAAAGATGCTATAAACCATGTGGCAGATGTTATTACCACAGAAATCAATTCGGCTACCGATAACCCTACTGTTTTCCCTGATGAAGATATGGTTATCTCTGCTGGTAACTTCCACGGAGAGCCTTTGGCTATAAACTTGGACTATCTTGCCATAGCGGTTAGCGAGTTATCTTCTGTGTCAGAAAGAAGAACTTATCAACTTATAGGAGCAAAGAGAGGTTTGCCTTCATTCCTTGTAGCAAATCCGGGACTAAACTCTGGTTTTATGATACCTCAATACGCAGCCGCTTCTATAGTTAATCAAAACAAAATGCTTTGTATGCCTAACTCTGTAGACACCATAGACAGCAGTCAGGGACAAGAAGACCATGTATCCTTTGGTTCCAATGCGGCTACCAAAACATTCCGCGTTGTCAATAATACTGAAAGAGTTTTGGCTATAGAATTGTTCAATGCAGTACAGGCACTTGATTTTCGCAAGAAAGAAACCGGCTTGAAATCCTCTCCTATGATAGAAGAGTTTGTTATGGAATATAGAAAGCAAGTTCATTTCATAGAAAATGATGAGGTAATGTATACTTTGATTCAAAAGTCTGTAAAATTCTTGCAAAATTACAAACCAACATTCTAAGATGTAAGTAGAAATATCCATACTTGTATGGCTTTTTATTTAGGGACTTTAAAAAAACTTTAAAGTCCCTAAGTCTTATAAAATAGACTATGACTTGTATGATTAGAGTTCAAAAATACAATTCTCCTTGTGGAATACTTGTGCTTGCTTCTTTTGAGGATAAATTTTGCTTGTGCGATTGTCAAATGGGCAAGCGTCACCAAAGCACTATAAAAAGATTGAAGCAAAGATTGAAAGCAAAATTTATCAAATTTGAGATTTAATTGGCAATTAAAAAAAAAACAGCCTCCGGCTGTTTTATAGGGCAAAGCCGGTTGATAGGTTGGCATAGGTTGGGATAG
>JAUNWC010000295.1 GCA_030540495.1 Bacteroidota bacterium | reverse complement strand
TTTAACATCAGAGTTATGTTCTGATGCTTTTATATACATTCTGAAAGAAAAGAAAAATGATAAATATTCATTTCAATATAAATCAGAATATGCTGTAAAGTTTAAACAGTATACTACATTGAAAAAAGAGGTATTTGATTTAATAAGCAAAAATGAATATATAATTGGGGCAGAAGTGGCACATCAGTTCTATATCTACCTTGAATTTTTAGAAATGCAAATGGATTCAAAACTAGATTATTATTTTATTGAAAATAGTTCAAACAGAGAAAACTCTTTATCTGCTGAAAATGCTTTTAGAGATGAAAAAAATAAGTATAGGTTTGATTTATATGCAGCACAAGAATATGCTATTAAGAGATTTTTGAAATAAATAACAAATACACAGGATTTTAAAATTCAGACTTCTTCTGAAAGAATTTGTTTTTTGAGATGTTGGAAATATAATTCATCTTTTTCTCATTCAACGGATAAAAATTCTCTACGAAGAGAATTCCAGTCTCAGTTTCTTACGATACAATCTTTTCTTACTTTACAAACAGATCCAAATATTCTCTAAATACAAAAGAACGGTTCCTTTGTTGTTCAGAAACTTCTTGCAGAATATTATTATCTACAAAAAGTTTTACCATTTCTCCAGCTGATTTTGGAGTAAGCTGTAATAAAGTTTGAACAGTTTTTATTGAAACAATTGGAGTTGAAAACAACGCTTCCAATAAATCATGTCCCTTTGATGCCCTTCTGCCAAACGTTAATATTTTATCTTCTGATTTCTTTTTTATCTGCATTATCTTTTGCAGTGTTATTGTTCCTTCCTCTGCAGTTTCAATAATTCCAACTAAAAAGAATTTTATCCATTGATTCAAATCATTTTTTTCGCGAGTGATGGTTAATTTGTCATAATAAAGAGATCTGTTCTTTTCAAAGAATGCAGACAAATACAACAAAGGTTTATCCAAAATACCTTTGGAAACAAGGAACAATGTAATCAACAAACGCCCCATTCGTCCATTGCCGTCCAAGAAAGGGTGAATGGTTTCAAATTGATAATGAGCAATCGCAATTTTTATGAGATTTGGAACATTTATTTCTTCATTATTCAAAAACTTTTCAAAATCTGATAATAAATCAGAAAGCTTATCTGCTGCAGGTGGAGCAAAAACTGCATCTACAATTGACGCACCACCAATCCAGTTTTGAGAGATTCTAAATTCTCCAGGAGTTTTCCTTTCTCCTCGACCACTTGAAAGTAAAATCCTATGAGTGTCCCTAATCAAACGGCATGAAAGAGGCAACGTTTTTAATTCCTCTATAGCAGAATTTATAGCTTTTACATAATTGTTTACTTCTAACCAGTCATCTCGCTTTTCTGGTTCAGAAGGCTGTTCTTCTTCAAGTGCTTCTTCGATATTTGTTCTTGTACCTTCAATGCGGCTGGAAACAACAGCCTCTTTAAGAACGTGCATACTAATAAAAATATCAATATCAGGAACAAATCTAGAAAAAGAATTTAATTCACCAAGTTTTAATGAGGCTTTCTCCAATAAAGCGCTTATTGCATCATCTTCCCAAGAAAATGGATGATTTATATAAGCAGGAACAAAGTATTTATATTTATAACCCTGTTCCCAAATACCAGAATTAAAGTCTTCTATCTTCATTTTTCCTCCAGACAGCTCCATTATACCGCTGAAAGTAAAATAAGGCTAGTTCTTATTTTACTTTCAAGCTGGAAAGTAAAATAAGCAGGATTGTTATTTTACTTTTGGAGGAAATAAGGGGAAGGTCTTCCCCTCGCTTCAAACCTTCGGTTTTCCGCTACCCCTTCGCCTAGGGGCACAGCCCCTAAAACCCGGTAGTGAAGTGTACCCCAAAAATTATATTCCAATTTTTGGGGTACACTTCAAGCTCGTAGGTAGGGCAAGTGTCACCCAAAAAGCCTGCTAGATAGGTACTTTTATAAATTTTCCATTTTGTAAATCAGCATTAATAATATAAAAATTGACATTATTTGAATAATTGCATCTTATTAAGTTTTTTATTTCTTCAATTTCTGG
>JAUNWC010000294.1 GCA_030540495.1 Bacteroidota bacterium | reverse complement strand
CCTATTACAACCTATAATAACCTATAAAGGAGGCTTTTTTGTCTGAGGTTAGTCTATTAGGGCAAAGCCGTTATCCTCTTTGTCTTATGGCTTCGTAAATAATTATTCCGGCTGCAACACTAACATTTAATGACTCTATATTTCCCTTTATAGGTATTTTTATAAGAGAATCTGCTAGTTTGATAACATCCTTTGAAATTCCTTTATCCTCTGCTCCCATAACCAAAGTAAAAGACTCCCTAAAATCTTCATTTGTATATAATTGACTCGCTTTCTCACTTGCTGCAAAAATCTTTATATCATTTTGCCTCAAATAATTCAAAGTTGTTTTCATATTCTTTACCCTGCAAATTGGCAAACGCAATAAGGCTCCAGCGGAGGTTTTTATGGCATCTTGATTAATGGCTGCAGAACCCTGCTCGGGTACTATCAAACAAGTTGCTCCTGCACACTCTGCCGTACGAGCAATGGCTCCAAGGTTTCTTACATCGGTTATATGGTCAAGTGCTATGATAAAAACTTTTTCTTCTCTTTCCAAAGCACTCTCCACTACTTCTATTATATCCGAATACTCAACCAAAGAAGTAACGGCTATAATTCCCTGATGGTTTTCTGTGCGTACTAAGGAATTGAGTTTTTCCACAGGAACATATTGTATTTTAATATTTTGACCACAAGATTTTATTTCCTGCTTAATATTTCTTATTGATTCGTTATTTATATTCTCTTGTATTAAAAGTTTCTCTATATCTTTGCCTTGTCTTATTGCTTCCAATATAGGACGAAAACCATATATTATATTTTCCTTTGCCATAATGCTTTTATTTTAAATTATTTTACCATCTTTTATTACTAATTGTCTATCACACAAATCCGAGAGTTCTTTGGCATGAGTAACCACAACAAAGGTTTGATTTAATTTTTCTCTGAGCAAAAAAAACAAATCAAAAAGACTTCTTGCATTAGTAGAGTCCAAATTGCCCGTAGGCTCGTCTGCCAATACTATGGAAGGAGAGTTTATCAAAGAACGCACTATTGCTACTCGCTGTTGCTCTCCTCCTGATAGTTCGTTGGGATAAGAGTCTTTTTTGTCTTCTATACCAAGTATGGAAAAAAGTTCGTTTACTCTTTCTTTTGCTTGTTCTTTGTTGTTATTATAGATAAGTGAGGGCAAAATAGCATTTTCCATAGCCGAAAACTCTGCCAAAAGGTTGTGAAATTGGAACACAAAACCTATATGTTTGTTTCTGAAAATAGAAATTTCTTTATCATTCATTTGGCTTACATCTTGGTTATTTATTAGTATTTGACCACTATCTGCCCGCTCCAATGTTCCCATAATATTGAGAAGTGTGGTCTTGCCCGCTCCTGAGGCTCCCGTTATGCTAACTATCTCTCCCTTTGCTATTGTCAAATCTATGTTTTTTAAGACTTGCAAACTGCCAAAGGATTTGGATATATTACTAAGTTGTATCATCTATCTATATTTGTTTCATTAAAAATTATGGTACCAAAACTCAAAGAAATATTCCAAGGACTTATATTTTCCTCCTCTCTCTTGTGATAAGACACAGACAAAGCAAGCGAACCTATTTTTGTAGTCAAAACACTTGAAAAAGAAAGCATAGGATAAAGCGTTTGGAAAAAATCTCCATAATAAGGTTGCCCTTGTTGATTTTCTAATATTTGCCTAATAGGTACAAAAACATATCCACCAAGTCTTAAATTAAAGTTACCCGAAAAAAACTCTCCCACCTTATAAACCTGCTCCACACCTCCGGCTATGTATTGGGTGGCTCGGTATTCTGGGAAAAAAGATGTGGCTGTTTCCAAAGTTGGTGAATAAACTCCTGCATTCAATAGAGTAGATTTGCGAGTATAAAATAGGTTTTGAAAAGAGTAATATATTTTTGTATCAAAACCTATAGAGTATTTATTGGTTATGGTAGAATAGAATTTGTTTTCTAAGTTAATCTGTACCCAAGAATGATTGTGATTATATTTTTTTGCATAATCTTCACTTCTGTTGCCCGCTGAGAATTTCTCTTTCCCACTAACATATTGTATATTTATCTTGCTAT
>JAUNWC010000293.1 GCA_030540495.1 Bacteroidota bacterium | reverse complement strand
TCCTAAATATTTACCTACAAAAATACTATTCACCAAAGAATACAATTGTTGAAAAAGATTACCCAATACTATGGGGATGGAGAACAAGAAAATATTGCGATATATATTGCCTTTAGTAAAATCCATAAATAAAAAAAACTGCTTGCAAAGGTACAATTTTTTTGATAAATAAGTTAATCATAGGTTGGGATAAGTTGGAGGCTTAGCCTCCAACTTATAATTAACTTATATCTTCTAATTCCCCATACAAATCAAAAACATCTGCTGAGGTTATTCTTACATTATAAAATTCTCCTATATTCACATCGTTTTTGTTGGAAATAAGTACTTCATTATCAACCTCAGGGCTGTCGTATTGTGTTCTGCCAACAAAAAATTCTCCTTCTTTTCTATCCACAAGTACTTCAAAAACATTGCCTACTTTTTTTTGATTCAAGGCAAGGGATATTTCTTCCTGCACAAAAATCAGTTCGTCCAATCTTCTTTGTTTTTCTTTTTGAGAGACATTGTCTTTTAACTCTCCTGCCTTAGTACCCTCTTCCTTAGAATAAGTAAAAGCCCCCATTCTGTCAAATCTCACCTTAGAAACAAAATCTTTTAACTCCTCAAATTCAGTTTTTGTTTCCGAAGGATACCCTACAATTAAGGTAGTTCTTAGTGCAATATCAGGTAAGGTTTGTCTGATGATTGTTATAAGGTTTATTACTTCCTCTGAGGTTATATTTCGGTGCATACTTTCTAAAATGCGATTGTTGATATGTTGCAAAGGCATATCCAAGTAATGACAAAGTTTTTTCTCCTCTTTCATCAAAGATAAAACCTCCATAGGAAATTGATTAGGGTAGGAGTATTGTAAGCGTATCCAATGAACATTTACTTTGCACAATGCTTTCAAAAGGTCGTAAAGTTTCCTTTCTTTATACAAATCCAAACCATAATAAGAAGTATCCTGGGCTATAAGTATTATTTCCTTAACACCTTGTTTTGCCAACATCTCAGCCTCAGTTACTATCTCTTCTATAGGACGTGATATATGTTTGCCTCTTATTATGGGTATGGCACAAAAGGAGCAATGCCTGTCGCATCCTTCAGAAATTTTTATATAAGCATAGTGCTTTGGTGTAGATAGTTTCCTAAAGCCAACTCCATCAAAATGAGAATTTTGTTTGATGTATGCAACTATGTCTTTTTGTTGCATAAGTCCAAAAACCTTATCTATTTCTGGTATTTGTTGCCCTATTTCATCTTTGTATCTTTGAGCCAAGCAACCAAAAACAATTATTTCAAAATTTTTCTTTTCTTTTTTGCGAAAGGTTACGTAAGAAAGTATGGTGTTTATAGATTCTTCCTTTGCTTTGTCTATAAAACCACAAGTATTTATTAGTAAAAAATCAAAGTCTTCTGTCTTTGCCTCAAATTCCACAGCAAAGCCTTCTTTGACTAATGTTCCTGCTAAACCTTCGCTATCCACAGTGTTTTTGGAACATCCCAAAGAAATTATATTAACCTTTGGCATTTTGGTGAAAATTTATAGTTTTATCTTTACACCCAAAGCCAAGCCTAAGCGGGTAAGATTTTCAGTTTCAGATAAATCTATTTCAGTCTCGTTTCCTTTAACCTTGTCTATACTTCCACCCATAAAGTTTATTTGTCCATTAAGAGAAAGATATCTATTGCAGACATATTCTGCTCCTAATTCCAAACCATAACCAAAAGTTCCTCTTTTATAGGTGTCGCTTACAGAAGAAGAGCCTTTTAAGGTACGCACAGCGTTTCTGAAATTCATATATCCTATTGTTGCTCTTCCATACAAATACCATTTGTGGTCTATCAAGTTAGTATGAGCCAAAAATGAAGGTCCTATGTAAAATATATATTTGTCATCGGAAAGAGTTTCCTCGTGAGTTGCGTCTTTATAATAGGAATCAAAAGCATTGTACATAGAAAACACAATACCGAAGGCAAAATTTTTGTGAAAATTATAATCATAATCCAATTCGTAACTTATTCCATGTCGCATATGTCTTGTGTGGTCGCTACGTTTGTAGTTGCTAAATGTTTCCAAATCGTGTTTATCACTAAGGGTAAAA
>JAUNWC010000292.1 GCA_030540495.1 Bacteroidota bacterium | reverse complement strand
GGTCTCCTCTTGCAAAGGTATATTATTTATATTATCAGTAACACTAAGCACCGATTTTTTTATAGCAGGTAGGTCTTTATAATTGGTATCCAAAAGATTATAACCAACATATGTTTTGCAAGCAAAGAGTACAAGAAAGTTGTTCTTAATTGCCCTGAGAGGTTTTTTGTATAAGAAAACAAGTAGCCAAGAAAACAAAATAAACAACAAAGAAACCACAATGTCCAAAAGTCGTTTTTTTCTTCTGTTTTCTTCTGAGCAAATAACATTTATACTAATTACGTAAGCGTCCGTTGGTGTGTTTATGCTGTTGCTACCTATGATAAAATTACTAACCTCAGGTACTATGGTAAATTTTACTTTGCCATTGTTCAACTTACTCATTGTTGTAATTATAGTGCTTTGACTCAAATCCTTAGCACAAAAGATTATCTCTCCTATCCTGTATATTCTTATAATATCTTCTAATTGAGAAATATCTCCAAGAAAATAGTGTTTGTCTTCGTTTTTCAAAGGCGAAACCATACCAATAAACACAGGAGTTAAGTTGGTTTGTTTCAAAAGATTAACAACTCTTTCGCTCTCAGGTTTCTCGCCTATGATAAGGTATCTGTTTGCATATTCGCTCTCTGTTTTATTGAAAAGAAGCAGTTGTTTGATTTTCCTTACTGCCCAAAGTACAAAAAAACTAAGAAAAGAACACATTATAACCATTGCCCTTGAATATCTTTCCTCAGAAGGCAACAAAGAATAGAAAACCAACAAAACAATCATTCCGCTAAACACTCCGTAAAGGAGTTTGTATGGCTTAAACCTTCTTTCGTATCCCCCAAAAATATAGACGCAAAGTTGTATTATAATAGCATAAAGAGGAAGGGCAACAAGAATGTAATCTATAGGGTAGTAATTGGGGTCTTTCCAATAGGTAAGAGCCCAAAATTTTTCTAAATAAAAGAAGGATAAGTATAAGAGAATGAAGTCAATAAGCGGAGTAATAGCATTTTTGAATATTCGTTTTATCATAGATAAAGAGGCACGAAACCATATTGCTAACTTTAACAGAAAAGACAAAGAACGCGTTTTTAGATGTTTTTTTGCAAAAATATCCATAGCGTTGTAAAAAGTATAAACATAGTTCAAAGAGCCTTTTTTTGTACTCTCGCCTTTATAGTGTATAATCTGAGTATCAGCAAAATAATAGTTATCATATCCCGCAAGAGTTATACGATAAGAAAGGTCTATATCCTCGCCATACATAAAAAAAGTTTCGTCCAACAAACCACATTTATCCAAACATTCTTTTCTCAATAGCATATATGCTCCTGCAAGAATATCCACCTTGTTGGTTTGCTCGTATGAAAGATGCCCCATGTAGTAGCCACAATATCGTTTAGACTTTGGAAACAAAGAACTTAAGCCTGTCATTTTGCAAAAACAAACCCAAGGAGTTGGAAAACCTCTTTTGCTTTCTTTCAGTATTTTGCCTTGTCCATCTATCATCTTCACTCCTAAACCGCCTGCTTTTGGGTGCTTATCCATAAATGCCAAACATTTTGAAAAAGTATCCTCTTCCACCACAGTATCGGGGTTAAGCAAAAGAACATACTCGCCCTTAGAAAGTCTTATTGCTTGATTGTTAGCCTTAGCAAAGCCAACATTTTCTTTGTTTTCTAAGAGTATAACCTCAGGAAATTTTTCCTTTAACATCAATACAGAGCCATCCACAGAGTTGTTATCCACCACAAATATTTCTGTTTCTATACCCGCGATGGCTTTTTTTACGCTCCTCAAACAATGCTCCAAAAAATGCTCTACATTATAATTGACTATTACTATGGATAATTTCATCAAAAAAAATTTTCTTGCAAATTTATAAAAAAACTTTCAACCTATTATAGTATTGTAGGGAAAAATATTACAGCCACAGGCTGTTTTATAGGACGCATAAGCGTGGTTTATAGGTTATTTTAGGTTATTGTAGGTTAGCATAGGTTGGAGGCTTTGCCTCTTAATAGGTTGGGATAGGTTGTTGTAGGTTAGCATAGGTTGGGATAGGAGGGCAAAGCCACAGGCACAGCCTGTCTTATATGGCAAAGCCGTTACTT
>JAUNWC010000016.1 GCA_030540495.1 Bacteroidota bacterium | reverse complement strand
TTTTATACAAACCTAACCTGTGAGCCAAAGGCACATAAAGAAATTGTGTTTCAGAGGCTATTTTCAATTGTTTCTTTTCAGGCATGGAGTCCAATGTTCGCATATTGTGAAGTCTGTCACAAAGTTTTATAAGTATAACTCTGACATCATCACCCATGGAAAGAAGCAATTTCTTAAAGTTTTCGCTTTGAATACTTTGAGTATTGTAATCAAAAACGTCTTGTATCTTTGTAAGCCCATCTACTATATAAGCAACTTTGGAGCCAAAAATATTTTGTATATCCTCCAAAGTATATTCTGTATCTTCCACTACATCGTGCAACAAAGCACAAACTATGGCTATAGGTCCCAAGCCCAAATCCTCTGCCACTATACGTGCTACTTCCAAAGGATGATAAATATAAGGCTCACCTGTTTTTCTCCTTGCTTGCGAATGAGCATTGCGAGCAATGGTAAAAGCCTTACGTATCATCAACCTCTCCTCCTCTGTGGTTTTATTATACACTATGGAGAGTAATTTCTTGTATCTTGAGAGAATTTCTCTGCGTTCTAATTCTTCATTTACTATATACATAGTTTAAAAACAAATTTTTTTGTAATGGAAAAATCTTAGTCTTTTCTAAATCAAAGCAAATTCTTTCTTTATTTTATCTACATAATCCAATTGCTCCCAGGTATAGAAAGACATTGTTTTTTTATCCTTCTTACCATTTTCGTCCTTGAAAACAACTTCCTTTTCATAGGGAGTTCTTCCAAAATGACCATAGGTAGCAGTAGGACGAAAGATAGGATTTTTTAATCCAAAACGCTCTATTATAGAATAAGGTCTTAGATCAAATATTTCAAGTATTTTCTTTGCTATTTCTCCGTCCGTTAGTTTTACTTTGCTTGTGTTATAAGTATCCACAAACAAACCTACTGGCTCGGCTACCCCTATGGCATAAGCCACTTGCACCAAAACCTCATCGCAAAGCCCCGAAGCCACCATATTTTTTGCCACATGTCGCATAGCATAAGCAGCACTTCTATCCACTTTGCTTGCATCTTTGCCCGAAAAAGCACCTCCTCCGTGTGAGCCTCTTCCTCCGTATGTATCTACTATGATTTTTCTACCCGTTAGACCCGTATCTCCGTGAGGACCTCCTATAACAAATTTGCCCGTAGGATTAACAAAAAGTTTATAATCATCTCTAAACAAATCCTTTGTTGTTTGATACTTCTGTTTTTCTATTACCCTTGGCAAAAGAATGTTTTGTATATCTTTCCTTATTTGCTCTACATTTACACTCTCGTCATGTTGAGTAGAAATTACTATGGTGTCTATTCGCAAAGGTCGGTTATTGTCATCATATTCTATGGTTACTTGCGATTTGGAGTCCGGGCGAAGATAAGGCATCAAAGAAGTATGTTTCCTTATCTGTGCCAATTCATATACAAACTGATGAGCCAAAGTGATGGGCAAAGGCATATAATCTTCTGTGTCTTTGCAAGCATAACCAAACATCATTCCCTGGTCTCCTGCACCTTGCATAGTAGGGTCTGCTCTCTCTACTCCTTGATTAATATCTGGGCTTTGCTCGTGTATGGTAGAAATAATGCCACAAGAATCGGCAGCAAATTTATATTCTTCCTTTGTGTAACCTATTTCTCTTATTACATTACGAGCCACATGTTGTACATCAACATAAGCATTGCTTTTTACTTCTCCTGATAAGAAAACCAAGCCCGTAGTTACAAGAGTTTCACAGGCAACTTTGGAGTTTTTGTCCTTACGCAAAAATTCATCTAAAAGGGCATCTGATATTTGGTCGGCTATTTTATCTGGGTGTCCCTCCGAAACAGACTCTGAAGTTATAAATCTTGACATTTCCTTTAAAGTTTTTTATTTATTAAACAATATAAAACTGTGGAAACAATAAAGAATTGAGAAACTTATAAAAGTATGTTGTCTTTAGCATTCTTTTATTGTGGTTGCAATCAATCCAAATCTATCCACAAAAATTTGTTTCGCAAAATTAACAAATTTCTTTATTCTAATACCCCTCTATTTATAAAAAACGGCATAAAGTATAAAAAACTTTATGCCGTAAAAAGATTGATGTATTATGTGTTTCTTATTTATCTCTCAATACTTCCACACTTCCCTTAAATTCCACATTACGTATAGGACCTCTACCTATGAAACGATAGAAATATGTTCCTGTTGGAGAATTGGTCTTATCTGGGTCCCAAAAGTCTTCTTTGTTTCTAAGGTCTTGTACAAAATATATTCTCTTGCCATAACGATTATATATAGCAAGTTCATTGTCCGGAAAGGCTTGACCATCTATAAGGTTGTGTATCTCAAACACATCATTTATTCCATCTCCATTAGGAGTTACCACCGTAGGAAACATAATATTATCATTTACTATGGTAATAAGTTTGCTAATGGTATCGTGGCATTCATACACCCTACCAGAAGGAGATTCGTTATAAGTATAGGCATCCAACATAACATTATAATCTCCTGCAACACTTTCACCACTTTGAGGAGTCCAAGTATAAGTAGGATTTGCCCCCATAACATTTATTACAGAAGTCTCATCATTTTTGTTGGTTTGGAATTGCCAATGATATCTATTGGAAGAAATTTCAGGCGTGGTAAGGTTTATCATCCTTACACTTGGGTCTGTAGCCGAAGGCATAGCGGGTTCCCAACCAAAATCTGCCACAGGGTTTTTGAATACATTTATTATATTTTGATAAGATATAGTGTCCTTACAACCATTTTCACTTTCTGCTACAAGCATCAAATCATAACTACCACTTGGAAGTTCAAAATAAGGTTCTACATCTGTTGAGGTTTGGTCGCCTACTATCCAAAAATAATTGACAGCATTGGAAGAAGTATTTCTAAGTTGTAGTCTCAAAGGCTCGCAACCTTCCATATATCCCATATCTGAAGTAAATGATGCTAAGGCAGGAGGATTGATATTTATGTTAATAGTGTCCAAACCATAGCAATACAAAGTTCCATTAAAGTTAGTTACCTGAGCAATGTATTGTTGAACTCCGGATATATTTTCTGCCAAATCTACTGTGATTTGTTGGGTTGTTTCTCCCGAAGGCTCCCAATCATATCTAAATGCTCCACTATTGCCAGCATCCAAAACCATAATACCCCCTTCACAAAAAGCCGTATCGGCACCCAAATCCACCACAGGAGTACGTACAACATTTAAGGTTGTTATAGTATCCCAAGGACAGCCAAAAGCATCAATTATACTAATTCCATATGTAAATTCACCTGAACTATCTATAGGCGGGTGAATCTCTCCTGTATTACTATTTACCGAAGAAATAAAAGGACCTGCCCAAATAACCGTATCTATAGGTACTTGATAAGTCCAGTCGGTGGCAGAGTTTTTTCCTAAGTCCATCCACCAAGAACATACCCAACCATTATCAGAACCCCAATAATCGCAAATTCTCAAAGACCACTCTCCATTCAAAGGACAGCCTACTAAGGCGTTAAATCCGTTTAAATCTACAACATAGCAAGCATTGTTATGTTGAGTACTTCCTGTTATATTCTGCGAAGGAGTTTGAAAGAAATAGGCAGTATCTGTTACATGTGTTGAGTCTATTGTATTAGAACTTGTTGCATTTCCTTCATTATATGTTGTGGTTACTATATGATTAGCAACACTTCCAGCAAGACTTGTATTATATGTACCTATTACTCCTTGGGCATTTGTTAGATAAATATTAGAAAAACAATAAGTCCAACAAGTACCCGGTCTATTAACAGTAGAGTCTGTTTGAGGAGAATTATCATAAAAACCACCGGAAGGTTTAGTACCATCTAAAGGCTGACCTAAATGATTGCCATTTTCATAGGTAAAATGTTTTAAAACAACCTCCTGACCGTTTGGACAAATTATTGACATACTAATGTCGCCGATGAAAGAGTGTTCCATACTTACACAAATATCCAACACCTCGCTTGGGTCCTCTAGCGTAGCACCTGGAGAAAATGTGTTAAAAGTAACGGGGGCTTCATAACAGTTTTGATTAGAACCGCTGGCACCTCCATCCGGAATAAAGGTACGAGTATTATATTCCTCTCTTGCTGCTTGAGAAAAGGCAATGGTATCTGTAATAATGGTAGAATTGGCAGAATAACCTACAAACATTTGTTGTTTATCTCCCGAGCACATATCAGGCAATTTTGATACTGTTTTGATAGGATTTTTTGCTACTCTAACACGAGCCGAAATGGCATTCTTACTTGTGCAACTATGACCATCTGTTGTATCCACCACAGTAAGATTAAGATTATAACCTTGCAAAAACTCATAATGATGCTCAGCCACAGGTGTGCCGTGTATTTCTGCAGTTTCCTCATCTCCAAAAGTCCAATAATAAATACAACTTTCGGGACTTTGATGATAACCTACCACAGAATCTGCTCCCGAACTTGTGGTAATAGTATAGTCACTATAAGGAAACTGAGGCAAAGCATTTATTATCATCATAGAATCACCCAAACACATATTCAAAGCATAGAACGAAACATAGTCCCAAGACCAATTTTCTCCGTCTATTACTGTATCTACGACAACATTGCCCAAAGAATCAGTACGTGTGCCTCTAACCAAAGAAGAATCCTTTTCTATTCTAAGCGGAAAGGTATGCGTTACTCCCATAGAGTCTATACGAGAATAAAAAGTATCTAATGCCGCAACAACATCTTGACACTTATCCTCACAAGTTATTTTTACTTTCCAACCAGAGGCAACCCCTTGTCCATCGGAGGTAAATCTAAAAGTCAAACACCCACTTGGATTGGTTGGTGGAGGTGCAACTATAAAACCATTAAGAAAAGTTCCTGTATAATTTCCTTCTCCATCAAACAATACAAGGTTGTCGGTTAAGGAGGTTCCATCGTGTATTCTCATAGTATCTCCCTCGCCCAAATTAAAGGCTTCAAATTCTGCAACGACTCTTTGCAAAGCACCAGAAGGACAAAAAGTTATACTTCTATCCTGTGAATTGGTATAGTTGCCTGATGCTCCTCCGTCATCATAGAAAATAAAGTTACAACCTGTTTTGGTAGTACCATTATTGGCATTGTTTAGCATCACTGAGGTCTGTGCAAACACACTTCCCGCAAATAATAACGCTAAAACAAGCACCACTTTAAAATAAAAACCTTTCATATTTATAATTAGTTTATTTGGATTATCTTTTTATTAAAACAAAAATATTAGTTGCAAAGTTAACAAAAGTTTTCTTTTTTTTATTCAAACAAATCTGGTTGAGAAGTTTTTTTTGTGTTTATATCTCTTCCCAAATGTTGATAGGCTCTAAGTGTTGCCTCTCTTCCTCGAGAGGTACGCATTAAAAAGCCTTCTTGTATAAGAAACGGTTCATAAACCTCCTCTATTGTGCCAGCATCTTCGCCTACGGCTGTGGCTATGGTGGTTAAACCAACAGGTCCTCCCTTAAACTTATCTATAATAGCCGAAAGAATTCTGTTGTCCATTTCGTCCAAACCATTTTTATCTACATTCAAAGCCTCCAAAGCCAACTTTGCTATATCCATATCTATTTTTCCATTGCCCTTTATTTGAGCAAAGTCTCTGACTCTTCTAAGCAACAAATTTGCTATACGAGGAGTACCTCTTGAACGCGAGGCTATCTCCATGGCTGCTTGCTCTGTTATAGGGGTATTAAGTATTCTGCAAGAACGTTTTACTATGGAGCAAAGAGTGGTATGATTGTAATAAGTCAACCTACAAGTTATTCCAAACCTACTTCTCAAAGGAGCCGTTAGCAAGCCACTTCGCGTTGTAGCACCTATAAGAGTAAAAGGATTAAGGGCTATTTCTACGCTTTTGGCATTTGGACCACTTTCTATTAATATGTCTATTTTGTAGTCCTCCATAGCAGAATAAAGATATTCTTCCACTATGGGCGAAAGCCTGTGTATTTCGTCTATAAAAAGCACATCATTTCTTTCCAAATTAGTAAGTATGCCTGCCAACTCTCCCGGTTTATCCAACACTGGCCCTGAGGTCATCTTTACATTTACTCCCAATTCGTTTGCTATTATATAAGAAAGCGTTGTTTTGCCTAAGCCCGGAGGTCCGTGTAATAGAACGTGGTCTAAGGCTTCTTCTCTTTCTCTTGCCGCCTGAACAAAAATACTAAGGTTTTCCTTTATTCTTTCTTGCCCCGTAAAATCATCAAACCCCAAGGGTCTAAGAGCCTTTTCATAATCTCTTTCTTGTGAAGAAAGTCTTGAGGTATCGGGATTTAAATTAGGGTTCATTTTATTAATATTTACTTTTCTAATTACGTATTATAAGTCAAAAAGGTTATATTTTGTTTTGTAGGCTGTCTTGTTCTAAGTTAGGAAGTATCATTCCCACAGCCTCTTGCAAATCTTCCATAGGAGTAAGTCCTGTATAAAAAAATATTTCTCCTCCTTTGGGTACAAACAAAAGCAAAGGAATACTGCTAACATTGAAAAAGCGGGCTATATCCTTAGATTTATCAACATCTATTTTATATACATCTATTTGACCTTCATATTCTTGTGCTATTTTCTCCAAAATAGGAGTCTGTCTTCTGCAAGGAGCACACCAATCAGCATAGAAATCCACAATTATAGGTTTATCTCCCTTGAATTTCAGTTTTTCTCCTTGTTTGTAAGAACTGATATCCAACACTTTTCTAAGAAATTCTTCGCTATTTATTTCCTTTACCCAATGTTTCTGTTCTTCTTGTTGTGTGGTAGTTGTTTGAGTTGCATTTTGTCCCTTGCAAGCAAAAAACAAAATAACCAAACTCATCCAACTAACAATAAACAATGTCTTATTCATAATGTAAAAATATTTTCTGCAAAATTACAAACTTTTATCAAAGAAAACAATTTTTTATCTTCCCCAAGTCTCTCTGTCCAAACTCCTATAATTGATGGCTTCGGACAAATGTTTGTTTTCTATGGTAGGACTGTTATCCAAATCTGCTATGGTTCGCGATACCTTTAGGATTCTATCGTATGCACGGGCAGAAAGACCCAATTTGTCCATAACTTTTTTTAACAACTCCAATCCCTCTGGCTTGATTTGGCAAAATTCGTTCATCATTTTCTTTGTCATCTGTGCGTTGCAATGTACGTTTGGATAGTCTTTAAATCTCTGTTGCTGAATTTCTCTTGCCCTTATAACCCTTTGTCTTATAACAGAGGAGGACTCTCCTTGTCTTTGCTCAGCCAAATCCTTAAAAGGCACCGGTATAACCTCTATTTGTATATCTATTCTATCCAAAAGAGGACCTGAAATCTTGCTCATATACTTGCTTACTTGTCCCTGAGAGCATGTGCATTCTATACTTGGATGGTTATAGTATCCACAAGGACAAGGGTTCATAGCAGCCACAAGCATAAAACTTGCAGGATATTCTGTGGTTAGTTTGGCACGAGAAATGGTTATTATTCTTTCTTCCATAGGTTGTCTAAGCACTTCCAAAACATTGCGTTTGAATTCTGGCAATTCGTCCAAAAACAAGACACCATTATGTGCCAAAGATATTTCACCCGGTTGAGGAAAGGCTCCTCCTCCCACCAAAGCAACATCGCTTATAGTATGGTGAGGCGAACGAAAAGGTCTAACCGATATTATAGAAGAATTCTTATTCATCTTACCTGCAACGGAATGAATTTTTGTGGTTTCCAAAGATTCTTCTAAGGTCAGCGGAGGCAATATGGAGGGCAAACGTTTGGCAAGCATAGTCTTTCCACTACCCGGAGCTCCTATAAGTATAACATTATGTGAGCCAGCGGCGGCAACTTCCATTGCTCTTTTTATGTTTTCTTGCCCTTTAACATCCGCAAAATCCAATTCATAATTCTTTAAATTCTGTTCAAATTCCTGCTCTACATCAATATAAACTCTTTCTATTCTCTCCTCGTTGTTAAAAAATCTTATTACCTGTGCTATGTTTTCTGCTCCCAAAACTTCCAACCCTTGCACAAAAGCGGCCTCTTTTGCGTTACACTTGGGAAGTATAATTCCCTTAAAACCCTCTTTCTTGGCTTGCAAGGCTATGGGCAAAGCGCCTTTTATGGAATTTAAAGAACCATCCAAGGACAATTCTCCCATTATAAGATAATCGGATATTTTCTCTGCATTTATTTGCTCCGAAGCGGCAAGTATTCCTATCGCTATGGTTATATCGTAGGCTGAGCCTTCTTTTCTTATATCTGCAGGAGCCATATTGACGACTATTTTTTTGCCCGGTATTTTGTAACCACATTGATGCAAAGAGGCTGAAATTCTTTCGTACGACTCCTTTACCGCATTATCGGGCAGTCCGACCAATGTAAAATTTATGCCTGTCTCTATATTTACTTCAACGGTTATGGTTGTTGCTGTTATTCCTTGTATTGCACTTCCGTAGGTTTTAACTAACATTACTCCTTTATATTATTTATGTAATTAAAAATCGTTCATTGTGTTTTGCAAAGATAAAACATAAATTCTAAAATCATTTGCTCCAAGATTGTTATTTTTTGAGAATTAGAGAAAAATTGTTTTCTATTTCTAATAAAATATATAACTTTGCAAAGAACTTCATTTCAATGAGTATTATACAATGAATAACGTTATAATAGAGAAGTTAAATGCTTTTATTCGCTCCTACTACAAAAATCTTGTGGTTAGAGGTGGAATATATACTTTGTTATTATTGATTTTGTTTTTTATTGTTCTTGCTTTGGTGGAATATTTTGGTTGGCAAAGTCAAAGCGTTAGGACAGCAATATTTTATACCTATTTCACAATAGCAATAGTGGTGTTGTTTATATGGGTTGTAGTACCTCTTGCCAAAATTTTTTTTATAGGCAAAACCATTTCCTATAAGCAAGCCGCACAGATAATAGGTCAATATTTCCCAGAAATAAAAGACAAATTGCTTAATCTTTTGGAATTGCAAGAGTTATCGCAAGAAAACAGCCTTAGCATAGACAACTCTTTGTTATTGGCTGCAATAGAGCAAAAGACAAATTCTCTTTCCAAAATACCTTTCTACAAAGCCATAAACAAAACAAAAACAAAGAAATATGCCAAAATTCTTATCGGAGTGTGTTGTATGTTTGCTATATTGTTTTTGTGTTTTCCAAAATTGTTTTCTGAGCCCACTCTTAGATACATCAATCACAATGTTTTCTATGAAAAACCTGCTCCATTTTCCTTTATCTTTGACCCAAATATTAGAGCAATTCAACACAACGATGTAGAAATAAAAGTAAAGGTTGAAGGAGAAATACTGCCCGACAAAGTAAATATTCTGATAAATGGGCAATCTTTGGAGATGAAAAAGAAGGATAAAACACATTTTCTTTATACCATTGCACAGATACAAAAAACAACTCTTGTGCAATTTGAGGCTGTTGGAGTGAGAAGTAAGATATACACCATAAATGTTAATCCAAAACCCATATTAACCGATTTGAGTGCTGAGGTTATTTATCCTCAATACACAGGGCAGGAAAAAGAAATTATAAACAATGTTACCGATATATCTGTACCAGAAGGCACTCAAATAAATTGGCTAATAAGAAGTAAAGACGCAGAGCAAGTTCTTTTTAAAAGCAATGATATTACTAATAAATTGGAGGTAAGAAAAAATTTTACAACACATAGGGTTAAGTATCTTTCTTCTCAGAACATTAGCATTAAAATGCAGAACTCCAAAACCTTATCCATGGATAGTCTTGCCTTTTTTGTCAATGTTATAAGAGACGAAAAGCCTCAAATAGCAGTAATAGAAGAAAAGGAAAACGATTTGTCGGATAAGATTTATTTTCGTGGTCAGATAAAAGATGATTATGGTTTTTCTCGTTTGGAATTTTGTTTAAAGAAAACTTCCCCGACAGGCAATGTTTCTGATTATAAACAAACTTTGCCTATAACCTTAAAGGAAAATGCCCAAGAGTTTTATTACTTTTTGGACTTGGAAGAATACAAAATAAATGCAGGCGATAAAATAGAATATTATTTTGAGGTATGGGATAACGACCAAATACACGGAGCAAAGAGTACAAAGAGCCAAAGTTTTAATATATCTATACCGGATAGCAAGGAAGTAGAACAAATTATTAAAAATAATACTCAAGATATTAGCAAACAATCAGATGAAGCACTAAAAGAATTAAAAAACTTGCAAAAAAAGATAAATGAACTAACAAAGAGACTGACTGAAAACAAGGAACTTACATGGAAAGATAGGCAAGAATTAGAAGATTTGAAAAATAGGCAAGAAAAAATAAAACAAAATATCAAGAACATACAAGAAAAAATAAGCGAAAGTTCTTCTTTGGAAGAAAAATATAGAAACATGGATGAAAGTCTTTTGGAGAAACAAAGGCAGATAGAAGAACTCTTTAAGGAACTTGAAAACAAAGAACTTAAAGAGTTAATAAAACAAATAGAAGAACTTGCTAAACAAAATCTTAGCAAAGAAAAGATGAACGAATCTTTTAGACAATTGCAAGAAAAGAATGAAGAGTTGTCTAAGCAATTGGATAAAAACCTTGAATTATATAAGCGATTGGACGTGGAAAAAAACATTAACGATGCCATAAATAAACTCAAAGAACTATCTGAAAATCAAAAAGAACTATCAAAAGAAACTTCAAAAAAAGATGCCAACAAAGAAACTCTTACCCAAAAACAAGACAGCATAAACAAAGAGTTTAGAGATTTGCAAAAGAAAATGGAGGAAATAGAAAAGAAAGATGCTTCTTTGGAAGAGCCTTTTAAATTTAAAAGAGAAGAAGAAAAGGAAAATTCTATAACTCAAGATTTGCAACAAGCAAAAGAAAACATAAACAAGAACAAGAAAGAAAAAGCGAGTCAAAGTCAAAAACAAGCCTCCGAAAAAATGCAACAAATGGCTGAACAAATGGAGCAAAATATGGAAGAAAGCGAGCAAGAGCAATTATCCGAGGACATAGACAATATAAGGCAAATTCTTAAAAACTTGGTTACTCTTTCAAAACAAGAAGAGGCCCTTATATACTCTTCGCAAAACACAAAGATAGACGACCCCGCTTATCAAAACATTATCAACAAACAAAACTCCATAAAAGAAAGCATGAAAGATATTTCTGACTCGTTGTACAATCTTAGCAAACGCCAACCACATGTTAGCAACACCATACACGAGCAGACTTATAAGGTTATGGAAAATATCAATTCTTCTTTGGATAAACTACTAAAATATAATCAAAGTTTTTATAATGCATTGACAAACAATCAAGCAGCAAGTTCTCAACAATATGCAATGACCTCTATGAACAATCTTGCTTTGCTGTTGGCTGAGAGTTTGGACAATATGAATCAGCAGCAAAGTCAAGCCCAAAAATCAAAAGGAGCATCCTCACAACAATGCAAAAACCCATCTTCCTCTGGTGGTAAAAAAAGTATTAAGAATATGAAACAAATGCAAGAGGCTCTAAATAAAGAGATTAAGCGCTTGCAAAAAGAATTGGAAAAACAAGGCAACAAACCTCACAAAATAGGAGAAGGAAGACAACTAAACGAAGAGTTGGCAAAAGCAGCAGCACAACAAGAGATGATTAGAAAAATGATGGAGGAATATTTGCAAGAGATGAAAGAAGAGGAGGGCAAAGCCATTGGCAATATAAATAAGGCTTTGAAAAATATGGAAGAAACGGAGAAAGATATTGTAAATAAGAGAATAAACGCCAACACAGTAAAAAGACAAAACGAAATACTTACTCGTATGTTGGAAAGCGAGCGTGCAGAAAAGAAACGAGAAAAAGATAACGAAAGAAAATCAAACACAGGAGTGGATAGAAAACAGGAAGAGAAGGAAAGTTTTGAAGCCTTTAAGAAATTGAAAAATAGAGATATGGAGTTATTTAAGGAAATTCCTCCCGTGTATTCTTCTTATTATAAAACAAAAATAAATGAATATTTTTATAACCTTTAAGCATTAAATACGTATAAAAGCATTGTGAAAAAGGAAAAAATAGAAATATATAGCAAGGATATTCCTAAGGTTGAGGAATTTTTGGAATGGATATGTGCTGAATATCACATACATAATTATTTGGGGAGCATATCCGTTGCCTTATCTACGGCAATGAGTTTGACAAAGGGAAAAATAATCTTAGTCTTTCAAAAAGATAAGGAGGGGGTAAGTTTTACCTTAGAGAGCGAGGGTAAATATTTTTCTTCCTTAACATCGGAGGGCAAAGCAGAAGACGAGTCTTTGTTTTTGATAGAAAACTTGCCCGATAGTATTTCTGTTAAGGATGAAGGCAAATGCTTGATAATGAATTTTTATGTCAGTGGTATAGAGCCTGAAATGGCCTTACATAGAAAAGAAATAATAAGTAATTTCTCCTTAAGAAAAAAGAAACTAACTTCAATAAACTAAAAACTTATTCCATAAGTTTTTGTAACTTAGCATAAGTTGGAGGCTCAGCCTCCTTTTATAGGTTAGCATAAG
>JAUNWC010000015.1 GCA_030540495.1 Bacteroidota bacterium | reverse complement strand
AAAAATACCACTTTGCAAAAATATATAAAATAAATCTATCTACCAAATTTTTTCTCCTTTTTTTCAAACTCCTATGTTTTTTGTGAATTGACAATAGAATTAGAAAAAGCGTACTTATAAAATAATTTAGCAAAAAAGAAAACCATAATAATATAAAATTGTAACTTTGCAACAAATAATCAGTTATTGATAATAGTATAGTTTGGGATGTTTTTTTAATAGAATAAAAAAGAGAATATGAAATTTGGAGTAGTTATATTTCCTGGGTCAAATTGCGACCACGATATGATATATGTTCTTCGCCATATAGAAGGACAAGAGGTTGTTCCTTTGTGGCATAAGGAAAGAGATTTGCAAAATTGCGATATGATAGTTTTGCCCGGAGGTTTTTCGTACGGAGATTATTTGAGAAGTGGAGCAATAGCGGCACTTTCTCCTATTATGGCAGAGATAAAGAAATTTGCTGATAAGGGAGGTTTGTTGCTTGGGGTTTGCAATGGATTTCAAATACTTTGTGAGAGTGGGCTTTTGGAGGGTACTCTTCTGCACAACAATAATCAAAAATTTATTTGCAAAAACCAATACATTGCCACTCAAACAAATAGCACCATATTTACCAAAGAAGCCAAAGTTGGTTCGGCTATAAATATTCCTATTGCTCACGGAGAGGGAAGATATTTTGTTTATGAGGATGTTTTGAAAAAAATGAACGATAACGAACAAATACTTTTCCGCTATTGCAACGAAAAAGGAGAAATAAAAGAGGAATATAACCCAAATGGAAGTATAGAAAACATAGCGGGAGTAACCAATAAGACAAAAAATGTTTTTGGTATGATGCCTCACCCTGAAAGATGTTCTGATGTAGAGTTGGGTAATACTGATGGCAAAATTCTGTTTGATAGTATTATAAAAAACTTTGCAAAATAACAATGTTATTGGCTGTAAAATAAAGCAAGGGCTTCAAGGCAAATGACCTTAAAGCCCTATAGATATTTTAAAACAGGGAGTTAAAATACAATAAACTAAGAGTATTTTTAGTTATTATTTATGTTAATAAAAGAGTAATATATAAAAAACAAGTATAATGAAAATTTCATATAATTGGCTAAGGGAATATGTACCAACAAGATTTGATGCACAAGAGGTTGCACGTTTGCTGACCTTCTCGGGGCTTGAGGTAGAAAATGTAGAACAAATAGAGAGTATAAAAGGAGGGTTGGACAAATATTTTGTAGGTAAGGTGCTGACTTGTGAGCCTCATCCTAATTCAGACCATTTGCATATAACAACTGTGGATGTGGGAGGAGAAAAGCCTCTTAACATTGTTTGCGGAGCGCCAAATGTTGCTCAAGGACAAAAAGTTATAGTAGCAACCATAGGAGCCAAAGTATATGAGGGTGAAGAATTTTTTACCATAAAGAAGAGCAAACTCAGAGGAGCAGAGAGTGAGGGAATGATATGCTCGGAAAAAGAGTTGCAACTTGGTAATAGCCATGAGGGAATACTTGTTTTGCCTTCTGAAGCAAAGGAAGGAACACCAGCAAAAGAGTATTTTAAACTCAAAACTGACTCTGTTTTTGAGATAGGCTTGACGGCAAATCGCTCCGATGCTACTTCTCACATAGGAGTAGGAAGAGACCTTGTTGCCATACTTGCCTCCCAAAAACAAGAAAACATTTCTTTGCAAATACCATCCATAGAAGATTTTAACATAGATAACTCTACTGAAGAACCAACCATAAACATTGATACAAATCTTTGTGGCAGATATTCGGGGCTTGTAATTAAAGGCGTTGAAGTTAAAGAGTCGCCTTCTTGGCTTAGGGAACATTTGGAAGCTGTGGGTATTCGTCCTATAAACAATATTGTGGATATAACCAATTTTGTCCTAATGGAAATAGGTCAGCCTTTGCATGCTTTTGATTGGGATAAGGTAGAAGGTCAAACCATAGAAGTAAAAAATGTGGAAAAAGGTACAAAGTTTGTTACCTTAGACGGAATAGAAAGAGAGTTAAATGGTAGGGAAGCAATGGTTTGTAACTCCAAAGAGCCTATGTGTATGGGAGGAATATTTGGAGGAGAAAAATCGGGTATAACCACAGCAACTAAAAATATATTTTTGGAAAGTGCTTATTTTAATCCTGTGGTAATACGTAAGGCTGCCCGCTATCATGGATTGCAAACCGATGCCTCTTTTCGTTATGAAAGAGGAGCCGACCCTAATATATGTCTATATGCTTTGAAACGTGCCGCTATTATTATCAAACAAATAGCAGGAGGAGAAATATCTTCTCAAATAGTGGATGTTTATCCAAAAGAAATAGAGAGAGCAAAAATAGATTTGGAATACTCTTATTTGGATAACCTTATAGGTCAAAGAATAGATAGAGAGGAAATAAAAAACATACTAAATAATCTAAACATAGAAATAGAGAATCAAACAGAAGAGAGGTTGATTGCCCTTGTGCCAACAAACAAAGTGGATGTAACTCGTCCTTGCGATTTGGCAGAAGAAATTCTTAGAATCTATGGTTATGATAAAATAGATTTCTCGTCTAATATTCAAAGTACATTAAATTATATTCAAAAGCCGGACAAAGAAAAAATACAAGATATAATAACCTCCTATCTTGCAGACAATGGTTTTAATGAAATTATGAATAACTCTTTAACTAAAGAGGCTTATTATGAAAACAATGAGGACTTTCCTATAGAAAAGAGTGTTAGAATACTAAACGCTCTGAGCAAAGACTTAGCCCTTATGCGTCAAACCTTATTGTATGGTGGTTTGGAGGTATTGTCCTATAATATAAACAGAAAGATAACGGATATAAAGATTTTTGAGTTTGGCAATTGTTATGAAAAATCTTTGTCTTGCCCAGATGACCAACCTGTGGATAAGAGATACAAAGAAGAAAAACACCTATCTATACTTACTACGGGCAAGTCCTTTGGAGAAAATTGGCAGGAGAAAACAAAAAATACAGATTTCTTCTATCTGAAAAATATTGTCTTAAATATTCTTAGACGTTTGAGGGTGGATTATAAGAAACTAAAAATGGAGGAAGGACAATCAAAATACTATTCTCAAAGTTTAGCAATTATAAATACCGATAGCAAAAAACAAATTGCCGTAATAGGTGTTCTATGTAAGAATGTTTGCAAATCTTTTGATATTAAGCAAGAGGTATTTTTTGCTGATATAAATTGGAATTTACTTTTGAAAATGTTGCCTAAGAAAGAGTTGCAATACGAGAGTATTTCTAAGTTTCCTGAGGTTAGAAGAGACCTTGCCCTTGTGTTAGAAGAAAAAGTTACCTTTGCAGAGATAGAAAAACTTGCCTTTGAAACAGAGAAAAAACTTCTTAAGCGCGTTAATCTGTTTGACGAATATAGAGGAATGAATTTGTTAGGCAAAAAACAATATGCTATTTCTTTTATTTTGCAAGACAATGAAAAGACTCTTACCGATAAACAAATAGATGCCATAATGAACAAACTGATAAAAACCTTTGAGAGCAAAATAGGAGCAAAATTGAGGTAGGAATGAAAATTACACAAAAGTCTCTTTTGCATTATGATATAAAGGTACTTATAGCCCTTTTGGAAAGTGTTAAGGGTAGTAAGAAGTTCTTTTATTTCTTGCTAAAAAATGGTTATCCCGAATTGGCTGCTTGGAGCAATGTGATGAGGGGAGACGAAGAGGCTTTGAAATGGTTGTTTAAAAACAATTATCCAACTCTTGCTATAATGACCATAGCAATAGACGGACACGACAAAGCAAGAACGTGGATATTGGAAACAAAGGATGACTTTCTTATCAACTTTACTGCCGCTTGTAGAAAAGATAAACAGGCTATGCAGTGGTTGAAGGATAATGAATTGGAAATTTTCTTGGAAATGGCAATAGAAGAACAAAAAATAATAGAAATACAAACAAAAGACCAAATGTTTTTCTATAAATGGAAGGGGTAAGATTTTTGATTCTTATATTTGATAAATTAGGTATTGGACAAACAAATAGAAAAAGAGTAAAATATTATGAAACAGTTTTTTAAATTTATGTTTGCATCTTGCTTAGGAAGTTTCCTGGCTTTGATGTTGGTGTTTTTTGTTCTTTTTGCCATTGTGGGAGGAGTGATTGCCGTTATGTCCCAACCAAGCGAGGAAGTTAAAGACAACTCCATTTTGGTTGTGAATATGAGCAAACCTATTTACGACCGCGAGGTAGAGAATTTGCAAAGTTTGCTTTCCTCTGATGGACTTATGGAACAAAACATTGGACTTACAGAATTTATTGCTGTTATAAATAAGGCAAAGAATGATAGAAAGATAAAAGCCATAATGCTTGATTTTTCTCTTTTGCAAGCCAATGGTATGGCAACGGCAGAGGAAATAAGAGAGGCTCTGCAAGATTTTAAACAATCGGGCAAGAAAATATATGCATACGGAGACTTTTATGACACAAAATCTTATTATATAGCCACTGTTGCGGATAAGATAATGCTTAACCCAGCAGGCAAAATATTACTTTCTGGAATGGGTGCAGAGGTTATGTATTTTAAAGATTTGACCAACAAATTTGATATTGATGTGGAGTTAATTCGTCCGAAGAGCAATGCTTTTAAAAGTGCGGGGGAAATGTACACAAGCAACAAAATGTCGGATTCCAATCGTGTGCAAACCCGACAATATCTTTCTTCTATTTGGAACACAATTGCAGAGCAAATGTCCAAAAGTAGAAACATAGACCTCAAAGATTTCAACTCTTTAACCTCTTCTTTGCAGGGAGTTATGCCTGAGGATGTTTTGAAAAACAATATCGTAGATTATTTGGGATTTAAAAGCGATTTCAAAGACAGTATAACAAGAAACATAATTTTGGAGAATAAACTTTCTCCAAAAGCCAAAGTCAATTTTATTTCTTACAACAAATATAGAAAATCTTTTGACCAACTTCATAACACATCAAAACACAATATTGCTGTTGTCTATGCTTATGGCAATGTTTCTCAGGGCAAAGGCTCCGACCTTTCCATAGGCAGTGAGACTACTTGCAGGGCTATACAAATGGCAGTAAAAGACAGAAGAGTAAGAGCCATAGTTCTAAGGGTTAATTCTCCGGGAGGAGATGCTATTGCCTCAGAAAGCATAACCAACGAAGTAATAAAAGCCAAAAGAGTAAAACCTATTATAGTTTCTATGGGAGACTATGCTGCTTCGGCAGGTTATGAAATGTCTTCCAATGCTTCATACATAATTGCCAATAGAACCACTCTTACCGGCTCAATAGGTGTGTTTGGAGTTCTGCCTAATTTCTCTCGTGCTTTGAAAAACAATTTGGGTATTACTTTTGATACTGTTAAAACTCATGCTAATTCCAACCTTATGAGCGTTACTACTCCTATGACCCCTATGGCAAAAGAGTTGATGCAACAAAATGTGGAACATTTTTATACAAACTTTATCAATAGAGTTGCTGTTGGCAGAAACAAATCAGCAGAATATATTGCCTCAATAGCCAAAGGAAGAGTTTGGACAGGAGAGGATGCCAAACAATTAGGCTTGGTGGATGAATTGGGAGGTTTGACCACAGCGATAAAAATAGCAGCACAAAAAGTTGGACTAAAACGATATGGTATTGTTTCTTATCCTAAAACCATGGGGATTTTAGAACAAATTATGGCAAATCAAACCACTGAACTTAGTATGAAGAACTTTACCAAAGAATTGGGCAAACCTTATTCTTTCTTTCTTCAACTTAGAGATATAGCCAATATGCAAGGCGTACAAAAGAGAATGGACTATATATTATATTTCTAAAACAAAACAAGCAATTTTAATATAATGGCAAATATAAAAACTATAGGAGTACTTACCTCCGGCGGAGATGCTCCGGGAATGAATGCAGCAATACGTTCCGTTACTCGTTCGGCTATAAGTAAAGGCTTTGCGGTAAAAGGTATTTATAGGGGATGGGAAGGACTTATAAACAATGAAATCAAAGATTTTACGACCGAAAGCGTTAGCGGTATTGTAAGACAAGGCGGTACTATTCTAAAATCTGCCCGTAGTGAAAAATTTAGAACCAAAGAGGGTATGCAACAAGCCTTCAACAATATGAAAGCAAATGATATAGATGCTTTAATAGTGATAGGAGGAAATGGTTCTTTGAGAGGCGCTATGGAGTTTGCCAATATGTTTGATGTGTGGTGTGTGGGACTGCCCGGCACAATAGACAACGACCTTTATGGCACAGATTCTACCATAGGTTACGACACCACTCTAAACACCATAATAGAATGTGTGGATAGAATAAGGGATACAGCAACATCTCACGAAAGAATATTTTTTGTTGAAGTAATGGGACGAGATGCGGGCTTTCTTGCTCAGAATTCTGCCATAGCCTCAGGTGCAGAAGCCGCCATCATTCCAGAGGATACCACAGATAACGACCAGTTGGAGGTCTTTATGGAACGAGGTATAAGAAAGTCCAAAAAGAGTTGCATAGTTATAGTTTCCGAAAACAAAGACAAAGGAGCCTACTACTATGCCAACAGGGTAAAAAAAGAGTTTCCAGAGTATGATGTAAGAGTAACCATCCTAGGACACTTGCAACGTGGAGGCTCTCCTTCTGCTCACGACAGAATACTTGCCTCGCTTACGGGTTATGGAGCCATAGAAGCAATAACACAAGGACAAAGAAATATTATGGTCGGCATTAGAAACAACGAGTTGGTTTATGTGCCTTTTTCTGAAGCCATACGCTCCGATAAACCTATGGACAAAAAACTTATCAAAGTATTAAATGTTTTAAGTCTATAATCCTATGAATTTACATTTTGAAGGTGTAATAATAGCCATAAGCACTTTTCTTATTATAGGTATGTTTCATCCTATAGTAATTAAGGCTGAGTATTATTTTGGTACAAAACTTTGGTGGTGTTTTCTTGTTATAGGTTTGATTTGCATAGGCATTGCCTTTTGTATAGCAAATATTTTGCTCTCTTCTTTGTTGGGAGTGGTGGGAGCGAGTTCTTTGTGGAGCATAAAAGAACTCTTTCAACAAAAAAAGAGAGTAGAGAAAGGCTGGTTCCCAAGAAATCCTAAACGAAAATACTAAGCGTTTTTAAGATTTTATGTTCTTTTTGTTAAAAAGATAGAAAAAAATTGTAACTTTGCGACCATATATTTTCGTATATCAATAAAATAAAAAAAAGAAATCTTGTAGAAGAGATGAGTATAAAGAAGATAGTTGTATTTTTAGTAACAGTTGTTGCATTTGTTGGAGTTTTTGCTCAAAAGCAAAGTCTTACACAAAAAGCAGACGAGGCTTTTGATAGCAAACAGTATCTAATAGCCGTAGATTTGTATGACAAGGCCTATTCTAAGGTAAAGGCAAATAGGCAAGAGAAGGATAGAATTTTGTTTCAAAAGGCAGAATGTTACAGATTTTTGGATGAAAAAGAAAAGGCAATAAAAACCTATAAACGTTTGGTAAAAGCCAAATACTATCAAACTCAGCCAAAGATATATCTTTATATGGCAGATTTTCAAAGATTTCTTGCCGATTGGGACAATGCAGAATACAACTATAAGGAGTATCTAAAACTTGTGCCAAGCGATGCTTTGGCAAAAAGACGTTTAGAGAGTATTGCTTTTGCAAAAAAACTAATGGCAAACCCTACAAAACACGAAATAAAAGAAGAAAAGAATCTAAACACTGAATGGAATGATTGGAAACCCTCTTGGGACAACGCCATAGAGTGCAACAGCATTACTTTTACTTCCTCTCGCGATAACTCAGAAAGCAAAGACAGAGACGCATGGACAGGAGAATATTTCTCCAATATATATCAAGCCTCCAAAGAAAAGAACGGACTTTTTGGAGAAGCAAGCGAAATCTCCGAGGCGGGAATAAATACTGCTGCCAATGAGGGAGAACTTATAAAAATAACCAATGGCAAGACTACTCACTATTATTTTTCTCGTTGTAATGTAAAGAAAAATATGCAAATCAACTGTGCCATATATTCCTCACCAATAGAACCGGCAAAGACCAAAGGCACTAAGCAAACAAAGACTTCTAATAACAAAAAAGATAATAAGAAATCAGATAAGGAAGAAAATGCAAGCGAGGCTTTTGTTATGTTAGACCTTGGCGATACGGCTTATAACTACCTTCATCCTGCAGTGTCAAGTGATGAACTTACCATTTATTTTTCTTCAAATCGTCCGGGAGGAGAAGGAGATTATGATATATGGAAAGCAACAAGAAGTTCTATAAATGAACCTTTTGGCAATGTTACTAATATGGGGAAATTGATAAACACCGAGGGCAAAGAAGAGTTTCCTGTCTTAAGAGATGACAATCGTCTATATTATTCTTCTGATGGATTAAAGGGGTTGGGGGGATACGATATTTTTGTATCAAAATTTGAGAATGGAGAATGGTCGGAACCTCAAAATTTGGGATATCCTATCAATACTCCTTTTGATGAAATAGGCTTGATTTTCAACTATAACGAAGACGAAAGCATAGCGGCTGAGGAAAGTGGATATTTTTCTTCCAATAGAGAAGGAGGTACTGGCGGTTATGATATATATTCTTTCTATCGTGCTCCTATGTTCTTTACTCTTAAAGGAGAGGTTAGGGACGATAAGAGTATGCAAGTAGTTTCGGGAGCAAGGGTAAGATTGATAGGAGATGATAATACTCAGATAGAAACTCGTACCAATAAGGATGGAATATATTCTTTTGACAAAGACCAAATAAAATACAACGTTCATTATAAGATACAAGTTTCCCAAATAGATTATATGAATACCGAGGGCACGGAAAACACCGTTGGACTTACCACAAGCAAAGATTTGGTGCATAATTTCCGTTTGATGCCTATACCAAAAGAGCCTGTTGTCTTGCCTGAGATACGTTACGATTTGGCAAAATGGGAATTACAAGACCAATATCAAGACTCGCTTTCCGACCTTTTGGTTATTTTGGTAAACAACCCAACATATGTAATAGAACTTGGCTCACACACAGATTCCCGTCCTTTTATTACACTTACCAACGACACTCTTTCTCAACGCAGGGCAGAGAGTGTGGTAGATTTTCTTCAAGCAAGAGGAATAGAACCTGGTCGTATGATTGCCAAAGGTTATGGCGACAGAGTGCCAAGAACTCTTATGAGAGAAACATACGCTACCTATGGAGGCAAAACATATAAATTTCCTAAAGGAATAACTCTAACGGATGCTTATATCAATTCTTTGAAAACAAAGGGAGAAAAGGAGGCAGCCCATCAACTTAATCGTAGAACGGAGTTCAAAATCATTAGAACCGATTATATTCCTCAGTCGGTCAAAGATTCTATAGCGGATGCTAATTTGAATAGTCGTGTTGTGGATATAGTATCGGACAACAAGCCTGAGCCTATAACCGATATTCCTATCATATACACCGATAACCACATAAAAATAACTATGATAGATGGCAACAAGGCGCAACTTTATATTGTTCTTAATGGAGCAGCCGTGCCTACTATCTATGATGAAAGATACAGAGATGCAGGGGTGTTGGATTGGGACCAAGCAACCAAATTCCTTCTTACCGGCAGAATTACTAAGGATGACTTCAAAGACAAAGAAAGAGCGTTTGACGAAAAAGGTCAGATATTGGATAACGCTGTTTTGACTTTCAAAAATGCTGCCATAGGCAACTATAAGGCAGATAAATTTGAAGTAATCGTAAAGAAAGGTATGACCTATACAATGATAGTCAATAAAAATGGCTTAAAAGACTTTGGTCAATTTGTCTATTCCCCAGAAACAGGAGAAATAATCTTTGATAATTAATTATAGGTTATTCTAACTTACAGGCAAAGCCTGTTTTATAAGTTATGATAAGTTATAATAGGTTGGAGGCAAAGCCTCCTGATAAGTTGTTATAGGTTGTAATAAGTTGGGATAGGTTAGCATAGGTTGGAGTAGGTTATGACTAGCGTACAACGAAATGGTAACGGCTCTGCCCTTATAGGTCAGCCTCAGGCTGTGGCTTTGCCCTCTTATCACAAACTATGCTACAACCTATAGGAGCCGCAGGCTCCAACTTATGCTAACCTAAAACAACTTATGCTAACTTATAGGAGCCTCAGGCTCCAACTTATGCTAACCTAAAACAACTTATGCTAACTTATCAAAACCTATCCCAACCTATAAAAAAAGAGGCGAAAGCCTCCAACTTATTTATAAAAAATAAAACGCTCCAAAAATTTTGGAGCGTTTTTTGTAATAAAAATATAAAAAAAGTTATTCTTCTTCTTTGTTTTCTTCTTCGTATGCTTTTAGCAATTCGTTTTGAACATCCGTAGGTACGGCTTGATATTCTGCATATTTCATTGTAAACATACCTCTACCAGAAGTAAGAGAAGAAAGAGCGGTGGAATATCTGTTCATTTCTGCCAAAGGTGCTTTGGCTTTGATTACTTGATATTTGCCCTCAGAGTCCATACCCATAACTATGGCACGTCTGCTCTGCAAGTCAGTCATAACTCCTCCCATAAGGTCAGCCGGTACTGTTACAGTAAGGTCGTATATAGGTTCAAGAATCTTTGGAGCCGCATTTTTGAAAGCCTCTTTAAAGGCATTACGTCCTGCAAGTTTGAAAGCCATTTCATTACTATCCACAGGGTGCATTTTGCCATCAAAAACATTAACAACAATATCTCTTGCATATGAGCCAGTTAAAGGACCTTCTTCCATTTTCTCCATTATTCCCTTAAGTATGGCAGGCATAAATCTTGCATCTATGGCTCCTCCTACTATACAGTTGTTGAATATTAGTTTTCCTCCCCAAGAAAGAGCAATTTCTTCTGTTCCACGTATAGGATATTTGGTTTGTTTTGCCATTCCTTCTGTGTATGGTTGTATGTAAAGGAACACCTCTCCAAACTGACCAGCACCTCCAGATTGTTTCTTATGTCTATAAGAAGCCTCAGCATCTTTGGTTATGGTTTCTCTGTATGGTATTTTTTGAGTATAGAACTCTGTTTTTACCTTATAAACGTTGTCCAAATACCATTTTAAGATATTGATATGAAATTCTCCCATACCGCCAACAATAGTTTGCTTGCTTTCTCTTGCTATCTCAAAATGCAAAGCAGGGTCGTGAGAAGTGTAGTCGTTAAGAGCGGCACCAAGTTTTTCCTCCTCTGTGGAGTCTAAAGCACGAATAGCAGTAGTGAATATTGGCTCTGGATAATGTACCTCTTCCACTTTAACGCCTTGATTTTTAGCAGAAGTAAGGGTATCGCCAACTTTTACAGCCTTTAGTTTTATGGTGGAAACAATATCTCCGGCTACGGCTTTATCCACAGCAACACGATTTTTACCCGTATTTACACTTATCTGAGAAAGTCTTTCTTTACTTGCGTCTCTTGAGTTAATAAGGTCGGCACTTGCAGAAATCTCTCCCTCCATTACCTTCATAAAAGTAATTTCTCCAACATGAGATTCGTTGGCAATTTTGAATATATAGACAACAGGGTCTTTTGTTGCATCAAAAGAAGGTTTCTTTTCGTCTTCGTATTTCAAAGTGTTTATTGCCTCGTTTGGAGCAGGTACATTGTTGCAAATAAACTCCATCATTCTATCTACACCAATGTTTTCTTTTGCTGATATGCAAAGCAAAGGATAAACACTCTTGGAAGCAATACCCATTTTCAAACCTTTGCGAATATCTTCCAAAGAAAGGTCACCTTCCTCAAAATATTTTTCCATCAAAGAATCGTCTCCTGTGGCAGCGTTCTCCACAAGTTTCATACGCAATTCCTCTACCCTATCTTTCTCAGCATCTGGTATATCTGTTATTTCTGCTTTGCCACCACCTTTTGGATATTTATACATTTTTTGGGTTACAAGGTCTATGAAACAATCAAAACCCAGACCTGCATTTATAGGATATTGAATCAAAGTAACTTTTTCGCCAAATTCTTCTTGCAATTCTTTTACATATTCGTCAAAGTTTGCTTTTTCTGCGTCCAACTGGTTCATTGCTATGATGACAGGAGTATTTAACCTATTGGCGTATCTAAACGCAACCTCTGTACCTACTTCTATGCCTGATTGAGCATTAACAACTACCACAGCACTTTCTGCCACTGGCAAGGCACTCATTAATTCTCCTTGCAAGTCAGTAAAGCCCGGAACATCCATTACATTGACTTTTTTGTCTCCACATTCTACACTAACAAGAGTAGAAACTACACTGCCTTTTCTTTCTATTTCTATGTCTCTATAGTCAGAAATGGTGTTGCCGTCCTCTATGGTTCCTCTTCTGTTTATTATACCGGAATTAAAGCATATAGCCTCCGCTAAGGAAGTCTTTCCTGCCTTGTTGCCTCCAACAAGAGCAATATTTCTAATTTGAGAAGTGTTATAAATTTTCATTTACTTTATGTGTTTTTGTTAAGATTAAGCATTATAAATCACAAGTTACAAAATTACTTATTTATTATTTAATAGCAAAGTTTTATATAATTTTTTTAATTCTTTTTTTTGTAGATTATAGGTTGGA
>JAUNWC010000291.1 GCA_030540495.1 Bacteroidota bacterium | reverse complement strand
ACGTTTGCCACCGCCATCTGACCCTTCAGTAAAACCACCAGATATTCACAAGAGAAACACTTTTGTTGTTTTGGTTAATATGAACGACCAATTGCTTGTGAATGGTGAGCCAGGAGATATTAACTCCTTGAAGGAAAGAACTATGGAATTCCTTGCCAATCCAAAAAATGCAGCCAATCTACCTGAGAAAAAACGTCAGAATATCAATTTGATAGGTGATTATGATGTTTCACAGGGAGTTATATCATTACAGAACGACAGAGGTACATCATATAAAATGTATCTTCAGGTTCAAAATGAGTTGGTTGCCGCTGTTAATGAATTGAGAAACGATTTGGCAAAGGAAAAGTTCTCTCGTGGTTATGCAGATTGTAATAATGAACAAAAAGAGGCTATAGATAAAGCCATCCCTGCTGCTATATCTGAGGCTGAGCCAAAGAATGTAGGTGATAAGAAAAAAGGAGGAAAATAATTATGGCAAGATTTACAAAAAGTGGCGGTAGAGATTTACCGGGAATGAATGCCGGTTCAATGTCAGATATAGTATTTATTTTGCTGTTCTTCTTTATGGTTATTTCTACTATGAGGGAAAGTACTTTGATGGTAAAGATAACTGTTCCTCAGGCCTCTGAAATACAAAAATTGGAGAAGAAATCTCTTGCAAGCAATATTTACATAGGCGAACCTATAGACCCTAAGTATGGAACAGGTTCTCGTATTCAGTTGAACGACCAATTGAGTGAGGTAAGCGATATAGTAGCCTTTGTAGAAAGTGAGCGTGCAGCAAGAAATGAGTCTGACAAACCATTAATAACTACTACATTGAAGTGTGATAGAGAAACACGTATGGGTGATGTTACCGATGTAAAGCAAGAATTGAGAAAAGCCGGAGCATTGCGTATTATGTACTCTGCTTCAAGAAGAGTTAAGAATACCTATTAAGGATTTTAATGATATTATTTTTCAACTCTTTGATTCTTTTGGGAATCAAAGAGTTTTTTTTATTTCCTATGAATTTCACTTGTTTTTTTTTAGAATCTTTCCAAAAAATAATTCTAAGTTTTTTGCGTTTTTTGACTATATACAAACCAAAACATTTAACACAAAATGGAAAAGATTATAAACAAAGAATTTGGAGGTGAAAGGCCTTTGTATCATACCAAAGATTTATATTTAGAAAATGTAACCATACACGCAGGAGAAAGTGCCTTAAAAGAAACAAAGAACATAGAGGCTGTGAAATGTAGATTTGAAGGCAAATATCCTTTTTGGGAAACATACGGATTTAAGGTAAAAAATTGCCTTTTTACCGAAGGAGCAAGGGCAGCTCTTTGGTATAGTACCGACTTGGTTATGGAAGATTGCATAGTAGAGGCTCCAAAAATGTTTAGAGAGATGCAACGTTTGAAACTAAAAAACGTAACCTTACCTAATGCTCTTGAGACATTATGGCATTGCAAAGACATAGAAATAGAGTCTGTTCAAACAGAGAAAGCCGATTATATCTTTATGCATTGCGAGAACATAAAGATAAATAATTATAAACAAAACGGTAATTATTCTTTTCAATATTGCAAAAATGTAGAAATACGCAATTCTATTCTAAATACTAAGGATGCTTTTTGGAATACCGAAAACGTAACCGTTTATGATAGTGAGATAAATGGAGAATATTTGGCTTGGTATTCCAAAAATCTACGTTTGGTTAGATGCAAAATCACTCAAACACAACCTCTTTGCTATTGTGAAAATCTAATTTTAGAGGATTGTACTTTTGGTAGCGATGCCGATTTGGCTTTTGAATACTCTACCCTACAAGCAACTATCAAAGGCAAAGTAACCTCTGTAAAAAACCCTTCAAACGGAAGAATACTTGCAGATGGGTACGGAGAAATAATTCTAAACGAAGATATCAAACAACCCGCAAACTGCGAAATACTAACAAGACAGGCTTAGCCTGTTGATAGGTTATAATAGGTTGGAGGCAAAAGCCTTCTATAAGTTAGCATAAGTTGTTTTAGGTTGAGATAGGTTAGCATAGGAGGGCAAAGCCGTTACTTTTTATCATACGCTTATGTGTCTACTATAATAACTCATGCTAACCTATCTCAACCTATGCTAACCTATAAAAGAAGGCTTTTGC
>JAUNWC010000290.1:1745-2146 GCA_030540495.1 Bacteroidota bacterium | reverse complement strand
TTATGACAATAATTTGAATTATAAAAAAGAAACAAAGATAAAGACTGATAAAAATTTTCTTGTTGCCGACGTTTATGTTTTTAAAGAAGGGCTTTTAATAAATTGTAATAGGTCTATAAAAGGAGTACAGGATAATGCAAACAGAAAAGAAATGGTTTATAAACTTTTTGCTATTGATTTTTAGTATAATAGTAATGTTTTCTTGCGCTGCGCCAAATAGTCAAGAAAAATTAATAATGGACTATATTCACAAGAATTTTAATGATATGGATACCAATAGAGAGAATTGTGTTTTTGTTATAGGTGACAATGGATGTATTAATTGCCATAGAGAGATGTCTAGGATGGCCTCACAATTTATAGATATGCAGGGTATCTACTTTATAGTGGGGGCTAATGAG
>JAUNWC010000290.1:1413-1735 GCA_030540495.1 Bacteroidota bacterium | reverse complement strand
GACCATAGTAGATATTTCTCCATATTGGGAGTATAAGAACAAGGATCAAATATTTTATGATACGGAGAGGTATTTTCTAAACAATGATTTAAAATCCTCGTATGCCATATTTATAAACAATAACAGAATAGACACTTTGCTTGATGCCGATGGCAGAACGTTCTACGAGAACAAAGACTATATAATCAATAGAATAACCAAGAAAAAATAACTAACACAAAATAGAATAATCAACAGAATAACCAAGAAAACAACTTGTCAAAGTTTTTGACAAGTTGTTTTTCTTTTCTAAATCATCATTGCCTTCTGAAATAAAATAAGT
>JAUNWC010000290.1:0-1403 GCA_030540495.1 Bacteroidota bacterium | reverse complement strand
TATAGGAGACGCAAAGCGTATAACAAAAAGTAATGGCTTTGCCCTAATAGGCTGTGCCTGTGGCTTTATCTTTATAGGACAGCCTCAGGCTACAACCTATCAAGTTATAAAAAAAAGCAACGCCTTTTTTAGACGTTGCCAAAAATATAATTATGAAAACAAAACAAATTATTCTACTATCAATTTTGCTACCTTTGAAGCATCACCTGTTATCATTTGTATAACATAAACACCTTTATTCATATTGCTTACGTCCAACAATTGAGTATGTACGCCTTTTGCTTGTCTGCCATTGTCCAAAGAAGAGATAAGTCTTCCGTTTATATCATACATTCTAAACAAAACGGTAGAAGGATTATCTATGCTATAAGATATAGTGGCTTTGTTAGAAGCAGGGTTAGGATAAACATTAAGAGTAGCAACAAAAGCAGGGTTGTTTATATCCGATAGTCCAACATATGATTGTGGAGCAGGATTTTCTTGTTGGTATCTTGTATTAACCAAAACACCTCTTCCGTATGTAGCGGCATACATAACTCCAGCATTTTCTGTAGCAGAATATGTAACATCTTCGCTTACACCTGCCGATACCTCAGTAAAACTAATTTGAGGCAGATTTTGAGTTTGTTGCCAAATATGATATACTGGAACGTTTACATTGCCATCTTTCTCCCATTGGCTTGCTGCAGAGGTAAAGTTTTGCATTTTGTATATACCTTCTTCTGTTCCTACATAAAGGTCGTTGCCTTCAAATTTCTCTATCAAAGCTGTATAAATAGGTGCTCTATCAGAAGACTGAGGTGGATTGGCAAGAGTGGTAAATGTAGGAGCATCTCCCATAGCATTGGTTGAGTAAATGATATTATCTCCTGTTTGATAACCCTCAAAAGCAACTACCAATCTATTTACGTTGTTAGGGTCGGTTGCTATTGTAGAGATACGTCTGTTGTAAGTCCCTATAACAGAGGATTGGAAACGATTAGTATCCCTAATATTACCTGCAAGATTATCGCTAATGTAGTACAAAGAAGTATCGTTGATACCGTCAACCCTTACAAGTTTAGTTTCCAAATAGTTTTCGTATGATATGCTGTCAGAAGTGCCTGAGCCTCCATCATAGATATCCAAAGCAAGAAATACGCTACCACCATCAGCAGATATTGCCACAGTTCTTACACTTTCGTTGAAAAGTTTAACAGGAAAATCGGTTCCTCCGCTAGCATTACCTCTGGAATATATTCTTCTCCAAAGAAGGAATTTGGAAGTGTCTTGTCCATCTCTTGTATAAGAGGCTCCACCCATATAGTTATATCTACGAGTAAAGTCCATAGGTTGTGCAGTTAGAAAGACTCCTTGTGGAGTAGATAATACAAATCTTGTTTGTACCTTAGGAGAAACTTTTA
>JAUNWC010000289.1 GCA_030540495.1 Bacteroidota bacterium | reverse complement strand
AGACGTTCGGAACTTATAAACATAAAACACAGCGATATTTCCTTTGAAAGAGAATGCATAAAGGTTTTGGGAAAGAGAAAAAAAGAAAGAATAGTGCCAATAAATCAAAAAATTGTTGCCGATTTGATAAAATATATTGCACTAAAAGAACGTTTAAATATAAAAGAAACTGTTTTATTTGTGGATAAAAAAGGTAAGCCAATGAGTGTAGATAGTTTGTATTATATGATACATAAGAAGTTAGGAGCATATGAGGTTAATAAGAAATCTCCTCACGTATTTAGACACACTTGTGCTACTCATTTGGTTGGTAACGGAGCAGAACTCAATAACGTAAAAACTCTTATGGGGCATACCTCCATTGCAACCACGGAATTATACACTCATACTACTTTGGAGCAATTAAAACAGGAGTATAAAAAAGCATTTCAACATATAAACTAAAAATTTTAGGAGGTATTATTATGAACATCAACATCAATGCAGTAAAATTTAGAGCAGACGAAAAGTTATTGACTTTTGTAAATGAAAAGGTTTCAAAATTGGAGCGTCATCTACCTAATGTTATGGGAGGTGAAGTAACTTTGAAAGTAGATAAACCCGAGTCAGATAACAACAAAATAGTAGATATTAGACTAATGGTAAAGGGTTATGATTTGTTTGCTTCTAAACAAGCAGATACTTTTGAAGAGGCAACAATGCTTGCCATAGATGCTATCAAACCTCAAATAGACAAACTTAAAGACAAGAAATAAACCCACCCTATTTGATATAAAATTGTTAAAAAACGACTTATACCAACAGATAGCAGGAGGCTCTGCCTCCTGCTATCTAATTGTTTCCCTTTAATTTATTATGGTGTTTGCAAAGCATTTGACAATTTTCTTTATCTGTATTTCCTCCCTTGCTCCAAGCACTTACATGGTCAGCCTCCATTTCGTTTTCTCTCCAAATCTTTTTAGCATTCTTACCATTTTCTAATACGCAATCGGGACAATTAGAAATATTGTTTTCTATGGCTTGTTTTGTTTGTTGAATATAAACTGTTTTCTTAGTCCTTTGGTCAAAAACTCTAATATTTAATAAATTTCTTTTTTCTTGCTCACAATTAGACAATACAAACTCAAACACTCCTTTTTTATTTGTTACACATTCATCTGCCAATAAGTTATTTATTTTATTCTTTATATCCTTAGCATTGTATGGGGTGTTATGATAGGTTTCATAAAGATTTCCCCAGTCCAAACCTTTCATTTCATTATGTACATCAATAAAAACACTACTTATCCAATCTATCACCGCATTAAAATAATTTTTTACCTCATCTATATTGTTATTTTTTCTATTCAAAGACATATAATATTCCGTTTCTCCTTTGCTTACCCAATTCAAAGCCGTTGCCAGAAAGTCTTGCCTATTAACTGCTCCGTTAATATAGGCAGACCATTTCTGAATATTAGAGTTTTGAGAGTTAGAAAATTCCTCTTTAAGTTTTGTAACAAACTCGCCCGAGTATATGGCATTTAAGAGTTCCTGATTATTCAAAGGTATTCCAGCAATATTTATGGTTTTGAACCAATCTTTAATTTCTTTTTCTTCGCCTTCGCAAATATAGGCAAGCAATTTATAAGAGTTAATAAACTCTTGTTGTTCTAAGTTTAGGGAATTAAAATATTGTGGAGTATTATCCAAAAGTATTGATAGTTTATTAGTTAAAAATCTTCCTAACGAGGTTATTCTTTGTTGTCCGTCCAAAACCTCAAAATGCTCTTTATCTTTTATTTTATTGAAATATATCAGTCCCAAAGGATACCCTTTTAAAACGGATTCTATTACGGCAACATCTTTTTTCCCATCTGCATAGATGTAGTTTCTTTGATATTCGGGTTGAATTGTCAGTTTTCCATTTAGACCAAAAAGTCCTTTGCCTTCATATTCATTATACACAAAGCCTTCGCAAATATCCTTAATTGTAAATTCTTTTAATGTTGTTTTCATAAAAACTCATTTCTTCCTAATAATTATTCTTGCATATATCTTTTCCCCATTAACGTATGGATAACCAAAATTATATTCTGTGATTTGAGTAGAACTCATAACTCCTAAGATTTCAAACTGTTCGGGGCAGTATTTATCCAAAAAGGTAATAGGTACTC
>JAUNWC010000288.1 GCA_030540495.1 Bacteroidota bacterium | reverse complement strand
GTATATAATAAACTCCGCTTTCCAAGTCTCTTATATCAAGTTTCTCGTTTATTGTTTCTTGTTTTACAAGTTTACCTCTAAGGTCAAATACTTTTACATCTTCTCCTCTTATGCCTTTAAGAGTTACTTCTTCTTTGGCAGGATTAGGATAAAGTATTATTCCCTCTGTTACCACATCCGACAATGCAGAAGGCTCCGGTCCCGGTTCCTCTTCACTTCCACAAACATAAGTACCCGTAGTAGCATTGAGTTGGGTACATTCGTTTTCCCCTGATTTATACATCACAATCCATCTTTTACTCGTTGCATTACTTTTATTGGTTGCTAAGACTATTGCATCAGAAGAAGAACTCGCTGGAGCAATACTACCTGCTGTTGATTGAGCGGTTCTGTCTGGCAATTGACAATAAAGCCTATCTATTGTTTGAGTAGAGAGTTGATTATTATAGCAATACAAATCTATCAAACTTGTTAATCCAGAAATATCCAAACTTGTTAATTGATTGCGTCCACAATACAAGAATTGCAAACTTGTTAGTTCACTAACATCCAAATTCGTTAATTGATTGTTACTACAATCTAAAACTTCCAAATTTGTAACTCCTGCAAGATTCAAACTTGTTAATTGGTTGTTATCACATATCAATCTTTCTAATCTCGCTATTTCACTAACATCCAAAGTTGTTAGGCGATTACCAAAACAATACAAATCCTTCAAACTTGTTAGTCCATTAACATCCAAACTCTCTAATCTATTGCCATTACAATCCAAACTCCTCAAACTTGTTAGACCACTAACATTCAAATCTGTTAACAAAAGATTATAACATGCTATACTTTTCAATGCTGTATTATGAGAAGCGTCTAATGTTGTTATTTTGGATACATTCTCATAGGTAGAAGCATTTAATGTCTGTATGTTGCCATATATAGTCATAGTCGTAGATGCAGCAGTACAATTTTCAAAACTTGCTGTAGATAAAGTACTGGCAATAAAGGTTGTATCCCAAGTGCCACTTACTACTTTTACACCTGTATTTTCAGAAGAGGCTATCATTTTTAATTTGATAGTTTCTCCTTGCGTTACCGTTAGAGTAATATACTTACTCATATCAACATTTTCTGTTTGTGCAAATACGCAATTTGCAGAAAGTAATATAGCCAACAGAAATACTATAAAACTCGTATAAAATTTACTCATAATAATATTATTTTTTGATTACTAATTTTTTTTATTTTTTCAAATTCTTTATATTTAATCCTTTTCCATTATATAACCCTGAGTATTATCTCTTCTTTGACCAAAGTGGGATAAGATGTGCTATATCCAATTTCTCTACATTTACCAAACAGAGAAAACTCAATATAATGGGAAAAGAATACTATTATTATCTCAAATACAATATTTGTCGGAAGTAAGATAACCAACAAAAATATTGCAAAGAGCAAATAATATCAACCCTAACACTATTTCCTTTTATGCTAATAGTGTTCTTGTAGAAAAAATAGAAAAATGAATGAAACGAAAAAAATATGCCGAATAAGAAAAACCGGACTAAATTTACACAATAAGGGTATTTGTGTATAATGGGGGGGGGGTAATCGTTTGAATATCAGTTATAAAACTATACCGCTTGCCTAAATCTGCATACAAACCATGCAGTCGATTTCTAAACCACCTCTTCATAGTTGTCATTATTTTTTATTATTTACTTTACAATTGTTCCTTATTTTCATCAATTACGAATCTCAACTGCTTGCAAAATTATATTATTATTTTAAACTAACAAAAAATATCATAACTTTTTTTTAGTTTGATAGGTTGAAATAGGTTAGCATAGGTTACAGCCACAGGCTGTTTTTATAGGTTGTGGTAGGTTGGAGCACACGGCTCCTATTATAAGTTGGGATAGGTTAGTATAGGAGGACAAAGCACCCACAGGGTGTTTTATAGGGCAAAGCCACTACTTTTTGTAATACGCTTAAGCGTCTCCTATGACAACCTATCATAACCTATAACAACCTATAAGGAGACTCTGCCTCCAACCTATGCTAACCTATAATAACCTACCCCAACCTACCAAAAAAACAAAAAACCCGAAAATATTTTAATTGCCAATTAAAACTCAAATTTGATAAACTTTGCTTGATTATCAGTGACTTAGCCTTTTAAAAAAGGGCTTTTTCGGGCTTTTTTACTGAAAAACAGCGAT
>JAUNWC010000287.1 GCA_030540495.1 Bacteroidota bacterium | reverse complement strand
GTAACTTATTTCAAAAACTTAGAGAATTTTTGTTTAAGTTTTTCTATAAGAAACTCTTTTGTGGAGGCTCGGTATATATTTCTCATTTGATACAAGGCTTGATTTTCCTCTTCTTCATTTGTAAAGATTTCAAACAAAATAGGTTTCTCTTCTGTGTTTTCGCAAATAAATTCTTCGTATGTGGTAGAAAATTCTTCTTTGTTGCTTGCCGAAAGATATTTAAAGCCCAAATCCTCAGCAAAATGTTTTAATAGTTTTGTGGATTTATTGCCATTATGTCCCTTTGCTGCAATGTATTCATCGGTTGCTTGTTCAAACATTGCTCCGGCGTTGTTATAATTCTTAAACTCTTGCCCTAAACCGTTGTTTATCAATAGTATTCTAAGATTGTTGGGCAAGTGTCTATTTGCCAACACGTTTAAATCATAAAATGTTGCCAAATCTCCTATAACCAAAAAACAAAGTCTTTCCTTTGCCACTATTGCCGAGCCAACAGCAGAGGACAAACAACCATCTATGCCAAAGCCTCCTACATTGGAAAAAACCTTAGTAAAAGGAGGTATATCAAAAAAATTCCAAGAACGCAAAGAGTTAAGAATACCCAAGTGAAGAATAGAATTATGAGGTAATTTGTCGGACAAAAATTTTGCTATATATAAATTAGAAAAAGGTAGGTCGGGTATTTGATTAAATAATGTTTGTTTTTCTTGCAAGCAAGTTTCATACAAATCTGTTCTTTCTGTTTTTGTTGGAGATAGGTCTATGTATTTCTGAAAGAAATCTTTTTCCTCCATATCAAAAACTTTGCTAAGTTTTCTAAAACTATCCTTAAATTCGCCATCGGCAGAAACTCTCCAAACCTCTAAAGTGGTTCTCAATAAAGACATAGTGCAGTAATCACCACTTACCTCTCCTATATGTATAAGCAAAGAAAAAGGAGTGTAATTAGGTTTTATGTCTTGGGCTCCTTTGATAACAAGATTCAAGGCATTTCTGCCATAGTAGTTGCTTGTATGGTCTTTGAGAACCACAGCATTATATCTAAGGGCAAATGTTTCTATAGCCTTTGTTTCTTGCTCATTCATTGGCAAATGTGAGCCTATGAATATGGCAATATTGCCTTTGGGTATAGGAGGAAAGTTATCTTGCAAAGAAACTCGTCTCATCACTTTTAATGGGCGCAAATATTTGGAAGAATATGCTCTGTTATAAGAGGTTTCCAAGTTTATATGTATAGGACCACCACCCTTATAAAACAAAGCATCAAAAGCCTTGCTAAGCAATAATTCTGAACGATGGATATCTGCTTTACTTTCTATTGCAATAAGGTTGATGGAATATTTTACAGTGTCCTTTGGAGGCGTACTTCTGTCTATAACCTGAGGAATAAGATGACCAACATTGTCAAGACTTTGAGTAGAGGTGCAGGCAATTATTGGAAGTTTTCTGTAATAAGCCTCAGTTAAGGCAGGTAAGTAATTGCGAGAGGCTGTGGCTCCTGTACAAGAAAGGATTACGGGCTTTTTACTTTGCTCTGCCATTCCTACTGCCATATATGCAGCGCTACGTTCATCCACACAAGAATAAATTTCAAAAAAATCGTCTCTTTGTACGCTACTAACAAAGGTTATATTGGTGGTGCCGGGTGAGGCTATTATTTTTTTTATACCATGTTGTTTTAGAAATGATATAAGCAAAAGTACATTTTTTTCCGAAGTATAATAAAGCCGTTTCATTTTCTCTGAAAAATTATTTTTGTTTTAAATTTAAAACTATGTATTCGCTTTGAGTTCCTATACGAAATTTACCTCCCCAAATACCAAGCCCTGAGGAAATATAATAGGAGGTGTTTCCTTTTTTATAAGACCCATAGGCTTTTTCGTAAATAGCATTGGTTATAAGGTTGATAGGAAAGACCTGACCATAATGAGTATGCCCAGAGAATTGAAAATCTATAGAGTTTTCTTGTGCTTGCTCTAAGTTATAGGGTTGATGGTCAAGTAGTATATGATATTTGTTTTTATCTGTATTTTTGAGTAATTCTTTTAAGGGCTTGCGACTTGGATTACTTCTGTCGTCTCTGCCCGTAATAACAAGATTTTTATAAACTACAGAAGTATCTTGCAAGATATTTATCCCCGATTGTTTATAAAATTGCAAAGCCTTTTGTTTGTCAGCAAAATATTCGTGGTTGCCAAAACAAGCATAAATAGGAGCATTCAAACGGATAAATTCCTCATATACCTTTTGTT
>JAUNWC010000286.1 GCA_030540495.1 Bacteroidota bacterium | reverse complement strand
GAGCATACTAATTTTCATACTTTTAAGGAAGGTACTGTGGTAAATATAGAATTTGATGTATTGGGAAAGTATATAGAAAAATTATTACAAGAATACTTAAAAAAATAAAATTTTATGGAAAAAATAAAAGTAGGAGATACTTATACCTTTGAAGTAAAGTATCATCAAAAAGATGTAGAAACATTTGCAGAAATATCAGGGGATAACAACCCTATACACATAAACCAAGAATATGCAAAGAACACTCCTTTTGGACAATGTATAGTACATGGTTTTTTTGCCGGAGCGGTTTTCTCGAGAGTATTTGGCACAGAGTGGCCGGGCGAAGGAACTATTTATATGATGCAGGAGATGAGTTTTAGAGCACCTGTATTTGTGGAAAAAGAATATAAGGCTTGCTTTAAGGTTTTGGAAGTAAATGACCAAAAACACAGAGGAACAATAGAATGCATCTTGCAAGACGAGGAAGGAAAACAAGCCATCATAGGCAAAGCCATGCTTATGCACAAAGAAAGATTTTAAGATTTTAAAGAATGTTAGCATAAGTATTTTTTCTTAAAACACTTATGCTAACTTTTTGATAACAAATAGGGTTAATAAGATTTATTATTTTCTTTTTAATGTTTGTAAAAAATAGTACAATTATGAATTTTTCACAAGAGGATATACAACAAATAAAAGCACAAGGCATAAGTTTAGCAGAAATAGAAGAGCAAATAGACAACTTTGTCAAGGGGTTTGAATTTATGAATTTAGACAGACCTGCAACAATAGGAGATGGTATCAAAACTTTTTCTGATAGAGAAATAGACGACTTTGCAACTTACTACAAGTCGGGGAAACTAAACTTAAAGGTTATGAAATTTGTACCTTCTTCTGGTGCTGCTACTCGTATGATGAAAGACCTTTATACCTTTGTAAATGAATACAAAGATGAGAGTCTTACTCCTCTTACCTCTTTTCCTTCAGCAGAGAAAGTAATAACTCATATAGAGGATTTTGCTTTTTATTCTTTGCTTAAAGAGAAGATGAAAAACAATGATATTGACTTAGAAAAAACATTAGAAAAACAGGATTATAAAACAATAATAGAGTTTATTCTTTTAGAAAAGGGATTAAACTACGGCAAGTCGCCTAAGGCGTGGATTCTTTTTCACAAACAAGGAAAGCAGGCACTTACTCCTTTTGAGGAACATTTGTTAGAAGCGGCTCATTATTGTGCTTGCAAAGAAACAGCAAAAATAGAGTTTTCCATATTGGAAGAACATAGGGAAGGTTTTGAACAATTGAAAAAAGAACTTGTACCAAAGTATGAAGAACTCTTTAACATAAAGTATGATATAAGTTTTTCTTATCAACAACATTCCACCGATACCATAGCGGTGGATATGGACAATAATCCTATACACACAAAGGATAGGAAACTACTTTTTCGTCCTGCAGGTCACGGAGCATTGATAGAAAATATAAATAAACTTAGTGCAGATATTATTTTTATAAAAAATATAGATAATGTTTGCTCCAAATACAGGGAAGAAACCTATAAGTACAAAGAATTTTTGGGTGGAGTGTTGCTTTTCTTACAAAAAGAGATTTTTTCTTTGCAAGAACAATTATCAAAAAAAGAAATTGTCAAACAAGACCTTATATTAATATATAAGACTTTGAAAAACAAACTCGGCTTTTTGGAAGTAAAAAGTATAGAGGATTTTAAGACAACAAAACAATATCAAGCCTATCTTTCCAAATTCTTAGATAGACCATTAAGAGTTTGCGGTATGGTAAAGAACGAAGGTGAAGTAGGAGGAGGTCCTTTCTTTGTAAGAAAAGACAACAAAGTTTCTTTGCAAATAGTAGAAAAAGCACAAGTAAATCTTAACAACCAAGAGCAGAAAGAAATTTTTGAAAAGGCAACACACTTTAATCCTGTAGATTTGGTTGTTTCGTTTAGAAAAGCAGATGGCAAAAAATATAACCTACTTTCCTATATAGACAAACAAGCAGGATTTATTTCAGAAAAAAGTTTTGAGGGGCAAAATATTAAAGCGCAAGAGCGTCCAGGATTGTGGAACGGAGCCATGAGCGATTGGATAACTATTTTTGTGGAGGTTCCTCTTACTACGTTTAACCCCGTAAAAACCATAACAGATTTATTAAAAGACCCTCATTTATAAAAAAAGTAGGGCAAAGGTATTCTGTAATTTTCTTTTCTGTGTCAAAGAAAGGAAAAGAAAATTTATTGTACCTTTGCCAAGTTAATCAAAAGAATAGTATGAAGAAAAGAACG
>JAUNWC010000014.1:4316-13318 GCA_030540495.1 Bacteroidota bacterium | reverse complement strand
GATAGATTTCACAAGTTATTATAACCTACGAAACCTATCTTAATTTATCAAAACTATTTACTTATGATTTACTTAAATTTCTTGCCGTCAGACCAAGCGTTGCCAACTTTTTCGCCAATAACTCTATAATAGTTTTTGCTACTATCAAACATTATAGGCTCTAATTTGTCTAAATCTATGTTGCCATCTTTGTCAAGTATGCTTTCATCTGCTTGTGTATTAACTATTTCGCCAACAACTCTTATTTCATTTAAAAATGTTGTCTGCATTTCAACAACTTTACACTCAATTGTTAAAGGATATTCCACAATAACAGGAGCATCAACAAATTGACTTTTAACAACGTGCATCCCTGCTTTTTCAATTTTGTTAGGTTCTTGTTTTGCCGAAACAATACCAAAATAATCGCTTTGAGCAACATGCTTTTTGTCTGCAAAACTTACAGTAAAAGCCTTTTTCAACTCTAAATTTTCAGTTGTCTGATGTTTAGATAAATTAAAGCAAATATGTTTTGGACCACACTGACCACCCCACGCTGCATTCATTGCATCTGGGTTTCCATTAGCGTCATACGTTGCAATAATCAATACTGGCAACGGTGTAATAACTGCTTTGTTTGAAAAATTCTTCTTTGTTTCCATATTACTTTGTGCATTTAAACTTGTTAAGCCTAATATCAAGGCACCTACTATTAAAATAAACTTTTTCATTTTACAAAAACGTTAAAAAATTGAAAATATTATTTTTTCTATAAAAGTCTTTCATTCTAATAATCTGAAATTGTCTAAGATAAAGAAGAAAAAAATAAGGAGATGCAAGAAAACATCTCCTTATTTTTTTAATATAGATTTTTATTATTCTTGCCATTTGATAACAAGATTTCTATCTCCAAAAGCATCATCTACTTTTCCGCTCATTGGCCAATATTTGTCGTTATAAGGTAGAGGGAAAGCGGCTTGTTGTCTTGTGTATGGTCTGTCCCAATCATCTGCACAAATAACTTGCATAGTATGAGGAGCATTCATAATAAGATTGTTTTTCTTATCTGCTCTACCCTCTTCTATTTCTTTAACCTCTTTTCTTATCTGTATCAAAGCATCGCATAAGCGGTCTATCTCACTCAATGGCTCACTCTCTGTTGGCTCTATCATAAGCGTTCCATGTACTGGGAAAGCCACAGTAGGAGCATGGAAACCATAGTCCATAAGACGTTTTGCTATATCTCCACATTGTACTCCACTTGTCAAAGAGAATTGATTACAATCCAAAATAAACTCATGGGCACACATTCCTTGAGAACCATGATACAATATATTATAATGGTCTTTCAAACGACAACGCATATAGTTAGCATTAAGAATAGCATAAGCCGTTGCCTCTTTAAGTCCATCTCTACCAAGTAGTTTAAGGTAAGCATATGTTATAGGTAACAACATAGCCGAGCCAAAAGGAGTGGCAGAGACAGGAGTTCCTTTTTTCTCTGTAGGAAGGTATTCTACAAGTTCCTTACTACAAGCAATAGGACCTACACCAGGACCACCGCCTCCGTGAGGCATTGCAAAGGTTTTGTGTAAATTCATATGGCAAACATCTGCTCCTATGTAACCAGGTCCTGTCCAACCTACTTGAGCATTCATATTTGCACCATCCATATAAACCAAACCTCCGTTAGAGTGTATTATATTTACAATATCAAGTATTCTTTCCTCAAAAACTCCGTGTGTGGAAGGATAGGTTATCATCAAACAAGAAAGTCTGTCTTTATTTTCCTCTGCCTTTTGTCTCAAATCCTCTACATCTATCTCTCCATCCTCTGTAGATTTTACTACAATAATATCCATACCAGCCATAGCGGCAGAAGCAGGATTGGTACCATGTGCAGAAGCAGGTATTAAGCAAAGTGTTCTGTTTGCTTGTCCATTGGCTATTTGGTAGTTTCTTATAGTAGTAAGCCCTGCATACTCACCGGCAGCACCAGAATTAGGTTGGAAACAAACCTTAGCAAAGCCTGTTACCTCGGCAAGTATATCATTCAAATTGCTTATCATTTCCTTGTAACCTAAGGCTTGGTTTTCGGGAGCAAAAGGATGGATACTTGCAAACTCAGGCCAAGTAAAAGGTATCATCTCCATAGCGGCATTAAGTTTCATTGTACAAGAACCCAATGGTATCATAGCACGATTCAAAGACAAGTCCTTTACTTCAAGTTTTTTAAGGTATCTCATCATTTCTGTTTCAGAATGATATAGAGAGAATACCTTTTCAGTCATAAAGGCGGAAGTACGTTTTAATTCGTTGCTTATTACCTCGCTATCGCAACAACATTTATCCGAAGCCTTAAATTCTTTACCGTTAGCCTTTGCAAGAACAAGAAGTATATTATTAACATCTTCCAAAGAAGTGGTCTCGTCTAAAGAAATGCTAAAAGTATTGTCATCTATGTAATTGAAGTTCATTTCATTCTTCAAAGCCTCTGCTTGAACATTCTTTGTGCTAACAGGAGATTGGAAACAAAGAGTATCAAAAAATACTTTATTCTTCTGTTCATAACCATAGTTTTTGGCTTGACAAGCAAGTTTCTTTGCCAAAGAATGAATATCAAGAGCAATTTCTTTTATACCCTCTGCTCCATGGTAGCAAGCATACATAGCACTAACTATTGCCATCAGAGCGGTTGCTGTGCATATATTTGAAGTTGCTTTTTCGCGTTTGATATGTTGTTCTCTTGTTTGAAGAGCCAAACGGAAGGCTTTGTTGCCTTGCATATCAACGGTTTGTCCTATAATTCTGCCCGGCAAATTACGTTTAAATTCGTCTGTGGTTGCCAAGAAAGCGGCATTTGGTCCTCCAAATCCCATAGGATTACCAAAACGTTGAGATGTTCCTGTAACAGCATCTGCTCCCATTTCTCCCGGAGGAGTCAAAAGAGCCAAAGACATCAAATCACAAGCAATAGCAACTCTTACTCCTTGTTCTTTTGCCTTTGATATAAAATCTTTATAATTCTCTACCTGACCATATTTGCCTATATATTGAACTATGGCTCCAAAATAGGTATTGTCCAATTCCACCTCTTTTGCATTGCCTATCACAAGAGTAATATCCTTTGGCAAAGCACGAGTCTTTATTACCTCTATACACTGAGCAAACAAGTTTTCATCCACAAAAAATTTATTTACATTATCTTTTTGTTGCTGACGAGAACGAGAATGATAAAACATAAGCATTGCCTCAGCATCTGCAGTTGCTTCGTCCAAAAGAGAACAGTTGGTTAGAGGCATAGCCGTCATAGAAGCCACAAGGGTTTGATAGGTAAATAGAGCCTCCAATCTACCTTGAGAAATTTCTGCCTGATATGGAGTATAAGAAGTATACCAACCTGGATTTTCCAAAATATTTCTTTGCAAAACTGCAGGCAAAATGGTATTGTAATAACCTTGTCCTATATAAGATTTGTATATCTTATTTTTTGATGCAATAGTTTTTATATGATTAAGGTATTCAAACTCATTCATACCCAAAGGAAGATTCAAATCATTTTTCAAACGAATCTGTTTTGGGATTGTTTTGTCTATAAGTTCTTCTATAGAGGATACTCCTATGGTTTTGAGCATCTTTTCTACATCTTGTGCCTGTGGTCCGTTATGGCGTTTGGCAAAATTATTTGTTATCATTATCTTATGTTTATTTTTTATTAACTTAGGTTTCTATAAATAAAACTTACATTTTCTCTGCTTAGATAGTAGCCGAAATGGCAACAACATCTGTTACTGTCTTTTTTATCATTCCTTGCAATGCAGTACCTGGTCCTACTTCCAAAAATTCTCTTGCTCCGTCCTTGTACATATTTTGAACTATCTTTGTCCAAAGCACTGAGGAAGTAAGTTGCTTAACAAGGTTTTCTTTTATCTCTTCTGGCAAAGTGTGAGATAGAGCATCCACATTTTGATAAATCGGACATATAGGCTCAGAAAAAGCAGTGTTTTGAATACCTTCTGCTAATTCTTTTCTTGCACTTTCCATCAAAGGAGAATGAAAAGCACCTCCCACTTTTAGAGGCAAAGCACGTTTTGCTCCTTTTTCTTTCAACAATGCGCAAGCCTTTTCTATACCCTCCATTGAGCCAGAAATAACCAACTGACCAGGACAATTATAGTTTGCAGGCACAACAACTTGGTCAGTTATACTATTGCAAACTTCCTCTATAGTCTTGTCATCCAAACCTATTATAGCCGCCATTGTGCTTGGATTTGCCTCGCAAGCCTTTTGCATAGCATTAGCACGAATAGAAACAAGTCTCAAACCATCCTCAAACTTCATTGCTCCAGCAGCAACAAGAGCAGAAAACTCACCCAAAGAATGACCGGCAACCATACTTGGAGCAAATTTTTCTCCCATAGCCTTAGCCAAAATAACAGAATGAAGGAAGACAGCCGGTTGAGTAACTTTTGTTTGTTTTAGTTCCTCTTCCGTACCCGAAAACATTATATCCGTAATTCTAAAACCAAGTATATCATTGGCTTGTTCAAACATTGACTTACACTCTTGATTACTCTCGTATAGGTCTTTTCCCATACCTATAAACTGAGCCCCCTGACCGGGAAAAACGCAGGCTAAACCTGATTTATTCAATATCTTACTCATATTTTTTACTCTTTATTTACGTTTTGCAAAAATAAAACTTTTTTGGATATACTTGTACAATTTCCAAAAAATAGTGTTACCTTTGCATTCCATTTTATTGTGTCTTTTACAGAAAAAATGCTAATAATAAAAAACTAAAAAAATGCTAAACCGACATTTTTTAAGAGCAAAAGTTCTTCAATCTTTATACGCCTACTATACTTCAGGCAAAACAGACAGCAATACTCAAGAGCATTGGATGTTTGCCAACATAGAGGAAATGTTTGACTTGGAAATTTATTTGCTTTCCGTTATTTTTGAAATCAAAGATATTGCCTCAGAAGTCATAGAAGAGGGTAAGCACAAATTTAGACCTACCGAGCAAGAGAAAAATCCTTCTTATCGTTTTGTGGAAAACCCTATGTTTTCTTGCTTAGCAAAGTGTAAGCAATTGACCGATGGTATGAAAAAACTGCATATTAATTGGCACGAGCAAGAGGATTTACTAAAACAAATCTTTCTAAAATTCAAAAATTCTGACTCCTATAAGGAATATATGGACGCAAAGGAGGTTACCTTTGAGCAACACAGAAGAATTATAGTACAGTTATTTAAAAATTACATAATAAGGGATTCTAATTTTTATGAACTTCTTATAGAGAAGAAATTCTCGTGGGAAGACGATTACGAATATGTTTGCCAGATAGTTATTGTGCTTTTGAGAAATTGGTCTGAAGAAGATGGTATAGACAAAGTTTTATCTCTTCCTTTTGACAAAAAATTAGACAACGCCATAGAAACTGACCAAGATTTTATAAAAAATCTTTTCAGAAATACCATCATACACGACAAAGAGTATGATAAAATGATAGACAAAAGAATTCTTAATTGGGATATGGATAGGTTGGCTTTTTTGGATACCCTAATAATCAAAATGGCAATAACCGAATTTATTTATTGTCCAACCGTACCTTTAAGAGTAACTCTAAACGAATACATAGAACTCTCAAAAGAGTTTTCCACAGAAAAGAGTCATTTGTTTATCAATGGCATTTTGGACAGAATAATTGTTGATTTAAGGACTGAAAATAAAATACACAAATACAACGATGATGAATACTTATTGGATAAAACACAAGAGCAAAATCAATAAAATTAAACTCCTTTGTCTTCTTTTCTTAAATATTCTTTTGTTTGCCTATTGTAGCAAAGATAAGAGCAATATAGACGTATCGGTTATAGAAAATCAGGCTGCAATAAAGTTTGAGAATGATGTTCTTAATTTTCATACCATACGCTCAGGAGAAAAAGTAACAGGAAGTTTTAAGTTTAAAAACGTGGGAGATAATGATTTGGTTATAGGGGATGTCTCTGCCAATTGTGGTTGCACTGTAGCCGACTACCCCAAAAAAGCAATAAAACCAGGAGAAGAGGGTATGATTTCTGTTACATACGACTCTAAGGGAACCAGTGGTATTCGTATAGAAAAACTTGTTACCGTTTCTTCTAATACCAACCCTTCAAGGACGGTGTTAAAGGTTATAGCAGATGTAGAGTAAATGATTTTGGATTTCATTGTATAGAATAAGTTTTTAAGCATAGGAGATAAATTGTGTCTCTCTTTATGCTTTTTTATAAATTTGCAAAATCAAACAAAAAGACGATTGAATATGAGTACAGAAATAAGAAAATGTGTTATCATAGGCTCAGGTCCGGCAGGATACACGGCCGCTATTTATGCCTCAAGGGCAGGTTTATCTCCACTTATGTTTGAGGGCAATGCTCCGGGAGGACAAATAACCATGACAGACCAAATAGACAACTTTCCGGGATATCCTGAGGGTACTTCGGGCTTTGGTCTTATGGAGGATATAAAAAAACAGGCATTGCGATTTGGAGTAGAAACTCAAAACAAACTTATAACAAAAGTAGATTTCTCTAAACGCCCTTTCACTCTTATAACAGAGGACGAGCAAACTGTATTGGCTCAAAGTGTAATTGTTTCCACAGGGGCCGCTGCTCGTTGGCTTGGTTTGGAAAGTGAAAGAAAATTTAGAGGTATGGGGGTTAGTACTTGTGCCACTTGCGATGGATTTTTTTATAGAAAAAAAGACGTTGCCGTAATAGGTGGAGGCGACACTGCTTGTAGCGAAGCCTTATACTTATCTACTATTTGCAACAAAGTTTATCTTATAGTAAGAAGAGATGTTTTAAGGGCAAGCAAAGTTGTACAAGACACTCTTTTGAGCAAAGAAAATATTGAAGTAGTTTGGCAACACAAACCTTTGGAAATATTAGGAGACGAAAGTGGAGTGACAGGCATTAGAGTTGTTTCTTCTCTTTCTGAGCAAACTAAGGATATAAATGTTATGGGAGTTTTTGTGGCAATAGGCAATATTCCTAATACAGATGTGTTTAAAGGGCAATTGGAATTGGACAATAACGGATACATAATAACCAAAGGAGCATCTTCTTATACAAACATAGAAGGAGTTTTTGCTGCAGGAGATGTGCAAGACGCTGTTTATAAACAAGCCATAGTAGCAGCAGGCTCAGGAGCAAAAGCAGCCATAGATTGCGAACGTTGGTTGATGGAACATCCTCTTTAAAAGAAGATATTTTCTTTCATGAGAATAAAAACAATTCTACCACTGTTGTGTTGTCTTTTTGTTGTGCTTGACGTTGTTGGACAACAAAAAGACAGCATTTTTGTGCAAAGTGGCGACACGGCTATGCAAAAGGTTTTTTATTTCTCTTATTCCAAAACAGACTATGTAATAAAGGATTTGTTTCACTTAGACAAAGACTTTTCCGATATACACTATTACGACCCAACACTTGAAACAAATAATTCTTTTTTTCAATATCTTTCTGTGCTTGGTACTCCAAGTTTGGATTTGATTTATAAGACAGACGACATCCTTAACTATCAAAGACAAGCAAATAACTACAAACCATACATTTTTACCAATTATTCCTACAATTTCTCTTCTGTCTTTTCCTCTCAAAGAAACAATGTTAAGTATTTTCAGACACAAAAGGCTTATTCCGCTTTTACATATAGCGCCGGTACAGATGCACAGCAATATTTCAACGTAATATTTGCAAAAAATCTATACAAAGGGCTTAATCTTCAAACAGAATACAACGTCAATTATGCTGACGGAAATTTGGCTAACTCTCAAGTAATGAATCAATTTTTCAACATTTCTTTAAATTACATTTCACCCAAAGGGCTATATAAAAACTCAGTCTCTTTTGTGCATTCACGGGCTTATATTTTGGAAAACGGGGGCATACTTTCCGATTCTATGTTTCTTAAATCCGAATACTCCTCTATGGAAACCTACCCTACAGCATTAACTAACGGCTGGTCAAAATGGAAAACTAATGAATTTTATTTTAATCAATCTCTTAGGATATCAAAAGACACTGTGCATAACTATGGAGCCTTGGTACATAACATTAGTTACGAAAAATACGCAAGACTCTACACCGATGAAAACAAAACACAGTTAGATAGCCTACCAACCACTCTTCAACGCAACTCTCTTTACTGGACAAATGTTACAAAAAAAGATATACTCCTGCCTTTGCACATAGGTATCAATTACGACAGAATTTCTTTTTCAGATTCTTTAAACAAAGAAAACTTTGATATTCTTACCCCCGAAGTACGTTTTGGTTTTAAGGAATATGGTGAAATATCTTTTCTTCGCTCTTTTTCCAATAATATATACAACAAAGACTATGATGTAACTCTTTTTGTTCAATATCCTTACACTTCTTTGCTAAACACATACTTAAAGGCTAAAATACAAGACAAACAAGAGGATTATATCTTTTCACACTATCTTACGGAAAATCTTGCTTGGGAAAACAAAGTCAATAAAGTACAAACAAAATCACTTACATTTGGAATTTCCTTAAAGAAACATTTTGCCTTAGAAATATCTTATTTCCACCTATCCAACAAGTATTGGTTTGACTCTCTCTATCATTTGTATAGTGGTTCTACCAACTTGTATCAAATCAATTTTAAGAATAATTTTTCTTTCCATAATTTTGTTTTCAAAGGCTTGTTATCCTTGCAAAAAACCACAAATAATGAGGCAATACGTTTGCCTGTTTTTGCCATAAAACAAACTATTTATTATTCTTTTTATATGATGAAAGGAAAATTGCCTGCTCATTTTGGAGTGGATATCAACTACAACACAAACTATTATGCCGATTTATATCGTACTACTACCGGTATGTTTGTCAGACAAAACGATATTCAAATAGGCAACCATGTTTATGCAGATTTGTTTCTAAGCATTAGGGTGCAAAGGTTTAGTATCTTTGCCTCTCTTACCCATTTAACCTCATTTTTGAAA
>JAUNWC010000014.1:0-4306 GCA_030540495.1 Bacteroidota bacterium | reverse complement strand
AAACGCAACTATTTTAATTCTCCTTTGTATCCTCACAATGGTTTTGCCTTCCATTATGGACTTTCTTGGCAATTCTTAGATTAACACACACAGTCTATTGTAAGACGCATAAGCGTGTAACAAAACGTAAAGGCTTTGCCCTATAAAACAGACTATGCCTGTAATTTGTTTAATATTTTGTAACTTTGCAACTCTAATTTAGAAATAATGCAAAAAAATGAATAGATATATACTTGCTATTGAGTCTTCTTGTGACGATACTTCGGCTGCTGTTTTGAGGGATGATTTTATGGTTTATAGTAATATTACAGCCTCTCAAAAAGTACACGAAAAATATGGTGGTGTGGTACCAGAACTTGCCTCAAGGGCGCATCAACAAAACATTGTTCCCGTTGTGGATATTGCCCTAAAAGAAGCAAAAATAACAAAACAACAACTCTCTGCCATAGCCTTTACTCGCGGTCCTGGATTGCTTGGCTCTTTGTTGGTTGGCGTTAGTTTTGCCAAAAGTATAGCAACAGGTTTGAATATACCAATTATAGATGTTAATCACTTGCAAGCACACGTATTAGCACATTTTGTTAAAGAAAATATTGAGCAAGAAGTTCCCGAGTTTCCTTATCTTTGTTTGTTGGTTTCGGGTGGAAATACTCAGATAATACAAGTAAATTCAGATGCTGAAATGATTGTTTTGGGCAAAACAATAGATGACGCTGCTGGCGAAACAATTGACAAAGTTGCTAAAATACTTTCTTTACCCTATCCAGGAGGACCTCATATAGACAGGTTAGCAAAGGATGGAAAACCTGTTTTGGAGTTTGCTAAAAGTCATATAAAAGATTATGATTATAGTTTCTCGGGGTTGAAAACAAGCATACTTTATACCTTAAGGGACAAATTAAAAGAAAATCCTAACTATATAGAAGAAAATATAAACAATATTGCCTGCTCGGCACAAAAAAGTGTCGTAGAGGCTTTGCTTTATAAGTTTGAAAAATCTGTCAAGGATACTAAAATAAAGACTATTGCCTTAGCCGGAGGAGTATCGGCAAATAGTTTGCTTAGAGAAAAATTTTCTCAACTTGGCAATAAATATAATTGCAAGGTATTTATTCCAAAATTTTCCTATACCACAGATAATGCTGCTATGGTTGCATGCTGTGGAATGTTTAAATTCCTAAGAGGAGATTTTGCCGATATGTCTTTGGTTGCTTATGCAAGGTAATACTTCATATAAATCATATTAAATACTATAGGATTACTTATGTCAAATTTACTCGTTATAATAGTGCCAATAGTGGTTGTAATATTAATAAGAGCAAAAGGCTTTAAGTCTATATTGCAACCATTGAACACTCTTATACACGAGTTATCTCATGCTTTAATTGCTCTTTTGCTTGGACAAAAGGTTAAGTCAATTGATATAAATACCGATGGTTCAGGTTTATGTAAAATAAAAAATAATAGTAAGGTAAAATCTTTTTTTATTTCTTTTGTCGGCTATATAATACCTTCTTTATTGGGTTATTTTATTATTTTTAATCTCAACAATTCACATATAAATTTGATTTTATATATTCTTATTATCATAAGTCTTATATCCCTTGTTTTATATATTAGAAATTCTTTTGGAATTTACTGGGGTTCAGTTTTTTGTTTGCTTAATATAACCTTGCTTTTCGTTCCTTTGTTTTCTAATTTGCCTCAAATTTTTCTTTATTTTTGTGCTTGTGTATTGCTAACAGAAAATTTTCTCTCTACTCTAACTCTATTGCATATCAATCTATTGTCAAGTAAAAAAGCAGGAGATTGTTATAATTTACAGAAAATAACCCATATCCCTGCTATATTTTTCACTCTTTTCTATGTATTTTTTTCGTTGTTTATGATATACAAATCTTTCATTTTGATAAAAAATTATTTTTAGGATATATTTTTTGTAACTTTGCTAAAAATTAAAGATAGAGATGGAGGAAAACTATTTGGACAATATGCAGAAATATGCTATTCTTTTGCAATATAATGGCACAAATTATCACGGTTGGCAAATACAACCAAACGCAAATAGCATACAAGAGACTTTACAAGTATGTTTTTCCAATCTACTCAAACAAGATATACAAATAATAGGTTGCGGAAGGACTGACACAGGAGTACATGCAAGAAAATACGTTGCTCATTTTTGTGCTGACATTATGACAGAAGAACAAATCAATCAATTGATTAGAAAAATAAATATTTATCTTCCCGCAGATATAAGAATATTTGATATAAAGCAAGTACCTATGGATTTCAATGCCCGTTTTGATGCAATATCTCGTACCTACAAATATTATATTTCTAAAAACAAACAACCTTTTAATCAAGATTTTTCTTGGTTCTATCCTGTTAAACTTGATATTCAGCAAATGAATATAGCCGCCTATAAATTATGTGAATACAAAGATTTTACCTCCTTTTCAAAGGTAAAAACTCAGGTTAATAACTTTGCTTGCACAGTCTATTTGGCTGAATGGGAGGAAAGCAAGGAATATTTGATTTTTACCATTAAGGCAAACAGATTTTTGCGAAATATGGTTAGGTGTTTGGTGGGCACACTCATAGAGGTCGGAAAAGGAAAAATAAGTATTCGAGATTTTGCTAATATTATAGAGGCAAAGGATAGAAGACGGGCGGGATTTTCTGCAGAAGCAAAAGGTTTGTTCTTAGAGCAAGTGGAATACGACAATATAAGGTTTTAGCAATCAAAAAGAAAGGGTAAAATCATGTCCGATTATTATTCTAACGAGCAAACAGAATTGGCTTTCGGTTTTTTGCAATACACAGATAAAAATATTTTTCTTACGGGACGAGCGGGTACGGGCAAAACTACTTTCCTTAAAAATCTGAAAGAGAGGCTACAAAAACGATTTGTTGTGCTTGCACCAACGGGAGTAGCAGCCCTAAATGCCAATGGTGTTACAATACATTCTTTTTTTCAACTTCCTTTTCATTGTATTCCTCCTGCCTCAAAATTTGAAACAAGAAAATTTTCTAGGTATAAAATCAAGATTATTAGGAGTTTAGACCTTATTATTATAGATGAAATTTCCATGGTGAGATGCGATATTTTAGACGCTATGGATACTATATTAAAATCTTTTAGACGAAACAAAAAACCATTTGGCGGAGTGCAATTGCTTATGATAGGCGATTTGAATCAGTTGCCACCAATAACCACAGAGCAAGAGGAATATATGTTAAAACCATATTATGATAATTTTTATTTCTTTTCTTCTCGTGCTTTACTTCAATCAAATTATATAACCATTTCATTACAACATATATACCGACAACTTGATAATAATTTTATAGATATACTCAACCACATAAGGAACAACAATGTCACTCCTTTGGATGTAGAAACATTGAATAGCAGGTATAAGAAAAATATTTTAAAAAATATTCCCTTGAATTATATTGTGCTGTGTAGCCACAATGCAAGAGCAAATAAAATCAATACCGACAAACTCAATCAGTTAGAGAGTAAGGAAGAGTTTTATATGGCAAAAATAGAGGGTATATTCCCTGAGACTTCTTTTCCAAATTCTGAACAATTACACTTGAAAATTGGTGCTCAGGTTATGTTTCTTACCAATGATTACGAGCAAATAGGAGAAAAGAAAAGGTATTACAACGGAAAAATAGGTATAATAACCAACTTAGATAAGGATTTTGTGCAAGTTAAATGTGCTGAAGAGGAAGAAGAAATTTTGGTTATGCCCTACACTTGGACAAACACAGAATATATTTTAGACAAAAAGACCAACTCTATAACAACCAATGAGAAAGGAACTTTTACTCAACTTCCACTTAAATTAGCATGGGCAATTACCATACACAAATCACAAGGGCTAACTTTTGAGAATGCAATAATAGATGCTAATAATTCTTTTTCTCACGGGCAAGTATATGTGGCTTTGTCACGTTGTCGCTCCTTGCAAGGAATGATTCTTTCGGAGCCTTTTTCTTGCTCTTCTGTTATTTTAGATAACAATGTTAAAGAATTTAATACCAAATCTTTAAACTCTCAACCAAATAGCCTTCAATTAGACCTCGCAAAGCAAGATTATTTTATTAAAACAATAACTTCTATTTTTGATTTCTCGGAATTAGACACAGAAATAGATAAACTAAATAAAATTTGTGCCACTTCGCTATACAAAATATTTACTCAATTCTCTCAAAATACTATAAATCAAATAAAAAAATATAGAATTGATATCTCTCAAATAGCAGTTAAATTTCAATCTTTTATTACTCATAC
>JAUNWC010000285.1 GCA_030540495.1 Bacteroidota bacterium | reverse complement strand
CTTTCTTACTCCTCGTTCTTCTGAACTCTATTATATAAAGGCTATAAACCTAATTTCTCAAAACAAAAAAACAGAGGGTTATCAATTATTGAAGAAAGCCATAAGCCTTAATGCCAAAAACATTATGGCTCATTATGAGTTGGCAAAACTTGCCTCAGATTCTTCTCAAATAATAAAAACCACACAAATTCTAAATGATATTTTAAGCACAATGTCGCCAACTGCTGAGCAAAAAAAACTTTGTGCCAATATGTTGGTATATACTTATGACAAAAATCTTTTGCAATCTATTGCTTTGATAAAAGAGGGTAAATTTGCATATGCTTATGATATACTTTCTCAACTACAAGATTTTTGCAAAGTGGATAATATGAATATTTGTCAAAATGCCATAGTGGAAAAGAAATTAAAAGAATGCAACCAAGGTATCTACGACAATCATATTTCGATAACCAAACGTGCTTTGAAAATGGGAGAAATGAAAGTGGCAGGAGATTTTGCGGAAAATACCTTTGATTATTTGCAGAGAAACAGAGAAAATATTAATGAGAATTCTACCTTTGAAGAGATTGTAAATAAGGTAGTGGAATACTACATTGCTACAGCAAAAACTTTGCAAGGTGCAAAGAATTCTGAGTTGCGAGCAGATATGCTTGCTAAGGCACAAAGTCTTAGCCAAATGGTAGGAGGCAAATTTGAAGAACAAACTCTTAGAGAAATAGCCTCCATACAAGGCACTATTGTTCCAACAGATGTAAAATTAGACTCCATAGAAAACAATGCAAAAAACGAAGGTTATACCTTAGATTACGCAAAATATATCAAGGACACCTTATCCAATGCTGAGCAAGAGGTAGCAGAGATAGAAAAAGATTATATACCTTCCTCTGAGAACAAAAATCCTAAGGAAAGTTTTGCTGTTCAGAGTACTAAGGTAAAGACAATCGACAAAGCCATAGATGACAAGTTTTTTGAGACTCGTACATTTATGCAGGTAAATAACTATGAAAAAGCCTTAGAAGTCTTAGAAAAAGCCAATCGCTTAGCAAAAATAGAGGGAGATAAAAAGGCTGTTGAAAGTATGTATATACGTGCTATAAGAGAAATAAGTGCCAAACGTATGTCGGAGGCAGAATACGCCATATTTGAGGGCAATGTAACAAAGGCGGATTCTCTTGTGGCTTTGACCAATGATTTGATTTCGGAGTATAAAATGCAGGAAGATACTGCCATACAAAGAATAATGAACTCTTATTTGCGTGCCATAGACAACAAAGTTTGTCAAAAGAAACAAGACGAGATAAATGTTTTGGTTTATGATATTTTGGAATGCATAAGAAAAAACGACTTCTATACTGCCGAAGCCTACATAAATAAGGCTATGGAAATCAAAGGCAATAATGAATGTAGGCTTGACAAACAAAGAGTAAGAAGTCTTAAAAGGCAAATAGAGGAGCCTTTGCAATATGTGGCAATGAAAGAACATTGCGAAAAAATATTATCAGAGAAAGATACCAACAGATTCTTTTTGGAGTATGCTAAAATGGAATACTTCTATAACACCCATAAACTTAACGAAATGAGTGTTCAACACGAAGCACTGCGAGAAGTTTTAAGAAGTATTAATGATGATAATTTGGCAATACGCACGGCAGAAAATCTTATTAAATATCAACAATACGAGGGTGCCATAGAAGCGATAGGTTCTTTGAAACTTATGGGCTATAAGGCAAAACATACCAAAAAGATACAAAAACGTATTGGCAACCTAATGTCTATGCAAGACAGAACAAGACAAGAAAAAATCGCTCAAAGTTATCGTATGGAAGACAAATACAACAACGATAAATGGTTCAAGTATTTCCTTAAATCCTATAAAAAGAACTTTATAAAGTATCAAAGAATGAAATTCTAAAAAAGGCTATTTTATAAGTTTTTATAAGTTATAATAGGTTGTTATAGGTTAAGATAGGTTAGCATAGGTTGGAGGCTGTGGCTCCTTTTTCGTAGGTTGGGATAGGTTGTAATAGGTTATTTTAGGTTGGGATAGGTTTGCATAAGTTAGGATAGGTTGGAGGCTTTAGCCTCCTTATAGGAGATGCATAAGCGTATGACAAAAAAGTAATGGCTTTGCCCAATAAAACAGGCTTTGCCTATGGCTTGCCCTCTCCTATAATAACCTATCCCAACCTATAATAGGAGGCTCTGCCTCCAACTTATGCTAACCTATTATAACCTATCAAAACCTATCCCAACCTATAACAACCTATAAAAAAAAGAGGTAGCGACTTTTTTTGGGGATAAGTCGCTACCGAG
>JAUNWC010000013.1 GCA_030540495.1 Bacteroidota bacterium | reverse complement strand
GCTAACCTATAAAAGAATCTGTGCCTGGTTATATTTCAAAACATAGATTTACAAAAGAAAGAAGTCGTATTTTTATAATCTTTTCTTCTTCTATAAAAGACATATGCCCACAATCGAGCATCAATACCTCTGAAAAATTAGGCAAGGAACTTGTTGCCAAAACACTCAACACATCTGCTCTTATATCCTTTTTGCCTATGATAAACAAAACTGGAACTTGGCTTTTTTCTAATACATCTCGCCTATCTCTTCTTTCTATCATACCAAGTTGAGCGGCAATTATTCCCTCCTTTGAAGTAGAAAGAGCAATGTTTTTTAAAATCTGTATTTCTTTGTCAAATTTATTGATATTTTCGGGAGCAAACAGATTAGGAATAAAATCTACAATATATTTTAACTTATCATCATTGACTATTTTGCAAGCACGTTTTCTATTTTCTATTCCCTTAGGGTTATCTGCCATTGCATTGGAGTGCAACAAACAATATCCTTGCAGATATTCTGAGTATTTTTCTGCAAAACAAAGTGTTACCATACCTCCCATAGAATGCCCTACCATTACACATTTTTTTATCTCCAAAGAGTCTAATACCTCTTTTATCATATCGGCTTGCAACTCCATAGAAGAAACTTCTTGAACAACTTCGCTTTCTCCATGTCCAATTAAATCTATAGCAAGCACCTTTATTATATCCTTATATGCTTCAAAATACTTGTCCCATACAGATAAATTATTCATAAATCCATGCAAGAGAACCAAAGTTTTTTCTCCTTTGCCTTCGCATCTATAATTTATCTGTTTATCCTTGAATTTAAGTGTATTGTATAACATTTTTGTTTTGTTTTAGAACTTGTATTGCAACCTTAAATGCAAAACATTATCATTGAATTGTTTGAAGTTTTCGTTGGTTTCATTGTGATACATATCATAGAAAAGATAAGCCTTTATATGAGAATTAAATTCCCATATAGCACCAAAACCAAAGTTTTGCATACATAAATCTGTAATATTTTCTACTTCATTAGCAGATAATTGTGTATTCTTGTCAAAATAGGAATATTTTGCTACAAAAGACAGAGGAGGCAACTTGTCAAACTTTTGAATAAAACAAAAAGTATATCCCCAAAAATGTCTTTGATAAGCAAAAGCATCATTTGGATTATAGGAATTGCAATCTTGGGAGGCAAAGTTGTTTGCTCTTGAGGGTTGCAAGCCAAAAGTAGTCTCTCCTCTAAGAGTAGATAAACCAAGCAAAGATTCATAGCCTATTTGTAATTCAAAGTTCATATAGCGTCTTGCGTTTTTCTTGTTTGGCAAAGTGTTTTCCCATTGCCAAGTATGGTCTTTTACTCTAAAAATAGTATCACTTGCATTGTTGGTAAGCCCTTCGTAATAGGAGGCTCCTACTCCAAAAGAAAAAATATCTCCCTTGTAATCATATTTCAAGTGGGATAAAAAATTCATATGCTTGTCGGCTATCTTGTTTATTCCATTGCCGGAGGCCATACCAAGTGTTAGGCTTAAATTATTTCTCTTGTCTTTGAAAGGGTAGGAAAAAGTAAATTTAAAGCCCAAGTCATGCTCTTTGGGAAATAGCAAACGTGTAAAAGCCGAGCGTTCTATGGTCTCAAAGAAAGAAGAAGGACACATAAGTTCAAAACCATAGTCAATATTTAACAGCCCGGCTTGAAAACTTATCCACTCATAAGGGTCAAATTGCAAATAAGCAACCATAGGAATAACTCCCGCCTCTGTTACATTGACTTCTAAGGCTCCAGAACCTTTGCCACTTTCAAATGTAGCACGGAGTAAGCCACGATAAACTCCATAACGAAAATAATAGTCTGAATTACCATCCCTTTCTACTGAATATCCTGGAGTTAGATATGTACTTCCATCTTTGCCGGATAATTCAAAATCTGCTTGTACATAACCATTAAGTTTGATATTTTCTACTTGTCCAAAAGCAAAAATTGAAAACATCAAACAAATGATAAATACCACTGTGTATTTTTTCATATTGCTGTATTTTTATTTTTTTAGAATGTTAGACTAATAGCCATTGAAGGCATAATAGGAAGTTGGTCAACTCTTTCAGAAGTTACTCTGTCATAGTAAAATATATTGTTTCTATCATAAACATTGGTTACCGAAACATCCACTTCTAAAACAGAGTGAGCAAAAACATTAAATCTTTTCTTTGCTGAAATATCCAACCTATGATAGGCAGGCAATCTTTGAGCATTTAGGCTTCCATAGAGAGTTTGCATATTGCCATTAGCCGAAGTGTAATCATAATCAAGCGAAGATATTGGCAAATATTCCACAAAGCCTTGCGTTCCCGTGAAAGGAAAACCAGAACCATAGTTCCACCTTGCCGATAATTCAAAACTCCTATCTCTTCCAAACTGATAAGAAACAAGAACATTGATATTATGTCTTCTATCATAGTGAGGGTTATAGGTTTGAATTTCGTTTTCTCTCTCCACTTTACCATAAGAGTATATTGCCCAAAGATAGAACCTTCCATCAGAATACAACAAACTAACATCACCTCCGTATGCAGTACCCTTTTCTATGGCAAAAGTTTTGGTTTGATAGTCTGGCAAATCAGTATTTAAAGAATTGTCGTCAAATAATTTATCTCTATTTACAGCCATAAGATTGGTCATAGTTTTGTAATATATCTCGGCATTAAGAGTAAGATGCCTAACAATATCCCATTCCGCTCCAAAAATAAAATGATTGGATTTTTCTATATAGTGGTCTATAGCCTTGCCTTGAAAAGAAGAAACCACACCTCCATACAAGTCTGGCCCTGTGGTCAAATAACCTGTAAATAAATTTACTACATCTCTGTCGCTCTTGGTGTCTATAAAACTTTGAGTATATTGTCCCATAGCAGCCTTTAATCTAAAATCTTTGCTAAGATTATATTTTAACGAAAGTTTTGGTTCAAAGTAACTTTCACTTAAAGAAGCATAGTGAGAAAATCTTATACTTGGTTCATACAACAAGTTTCCTAAAAAACCTTTGAAAAGTACAAAAGCAGCCATTTCTGTAGAATTATCCACAACCTCCTCTGTCATAGAAGAAAACAAAGAAGAGGTCTTTGAGGCTATCATTTCCAAACCATATTTTAATTGATTTTTATCGTAAAAAGAGGTTGCCGAAAGAATACCCGAGAAAGAACTTATTTCGCTTGATTGTTCTCCTTCGTTAGTGGTGGCAGACATATCCATATTGTATTTTGAATAAGCAATAGTTCCTTCCACCAAAGAAGAAGTTCCGGGAGGCAAGAGCAAAAAGTTGGTTCCCACTCCTATGTTTTTCCAATTGAAATCTGCCACATTTTTATATCCTTTCACATCATCAGTAAAATTGAAACCAAATAAATTTATCTTACTTCCCTCGTTAGAAGTAAGCGAGAGTTTGCCATATAAGTCAAAAAATTCGTAAGGCAAATCATTATCCATATAACTGTAAATAGATTTGGAGGTAGAAGATAGATAAGATTTTTTTGCACTTAGAATATAGGAAAGAGAATAGGGCTTGTTTTCTTTATCCTTGATTATAGGTCCCTCCAAAAGAGCCGAGACAGCAAAAGTAGAGAAAGAAACCTTGCCTTGTGTTCTTTTTTTATTTCCGTCCTTTGTGGATATATCTATAACAGAAGAAAGCCTACCCCCATACTGAGCACCAAAACCTCCTGTATATACATCAGCCTTTCTTATTATATCGGTCTCAAAAACAGAAAAAATACCTATGGAATGAAAAGGATTATAAACCACCATACCGTCCAACAAAACTTTGTTTTGTATCGCTGAGCCTCCTCTTATATATAGTTGCCCTCCTTGGTCTCCTGAGGATATAACACCAGGCAAAACCTGTAGGTATTGTGCCAAATCGGCTTGTCCTCCTATGGATGGTATTTTGTATATATCATTAGCAGTTATTTTTTTTATAGATACTTGACTTTCTGTACGTACAGCCTCTTTGTTGCCAACCACTTCCACCAAATCCAATTGTTGAGCACTTGGCAAAAGTTCTATTTTTAAATTTAGCATACCTCCTTGCGATAAGGTTATAACAAAGGTACTATCTCTAAATCCTAAACACTGAATTTTTAGATTATAAGTATTTGGTTTTACATTGTTTATAACAAAATATCCATTATCATCAGTAGTAGTTCCTATGGAAGTATTTTCCAAAATAATATTAGCAAAAAGTATAGGCTCTCCGTTATCTTTATTATACACAAAACCTTTTATTGTTCCAACTTGTGAGTAGGAAATAAAACCACACATAATAAGAAAAAGAGCAACAAAAATTTTTTTCATTTATTTTAAGATATTTAATGTAAAATTTTAAAAACCAATTCTTTCAACAATTCCTCCTCCTTGCACAAAGGAGAGACGTTTATGCCTTTGGTTCTTAGGTCATAGTCTTCAAAAAGCGAAACAATATAAAATAATTTTTCTACACTATAATAATTGGTAGCGGTCATACAGTCTTTTAATCTATAAGCAGTGGAATGCAAAGCGGAGGCTATTTCCGAAATATTCTTTCCTTTCATTGTAGCACAAGCAAGTACATTAACAAAAAAAGAGAACAAACTCGGCAAAATCATCTGTATAGGATTTTCTTTAGGGTTTTTAGCAAAATACCTTATTATTTGATTGCATTTCAAAACTTGTTTTTGAGAAAGCGCTTTTTGTAATTCAAAAACATTATAGTCCTTGCTAATACCTATGTAAGAAGAAACATCGGTGTCGGATATATGTTTTTTATCTTTGAGGTTTAGTCTTAATTTTGCCAACTCATTGGTTATCTTTTCCAAATTGTTACCAAGATAACTCTCCAAAAAACTTATTGCCTGCTCGTCAGCCGTATAACCAATTTCTTTTATATAGGCTTTTATCCAATTTGCAAGTTTGTAATCAGGCTCTCTTTTACTCTCAAATATTACACCTCCACTTTTTGATATAAGATTTTGAGTTTTAGTATCAAAGGTCTTATTCTTGTTGCATATAACAAAACAAGTAGAGGGTTGAGGCTTGGAAAAATATACTGACAGTTTAGCCCATTCCCCTTTGTCCAACATTTGAGCCTCTTTGAGTATGACAAGTCTTTTGTCTGCCATCAAAGGATACTGCCTACACATACCTATAATCATAGAAGCAACAGCGTCTTTGCCATATAGTACATTAAAGTTAAAGTCCTTAGCCTCCTCGCTTATTACCTCTTGTTCAAACTTGTTGGCAAGCAAATCTATATAATAAGGCTCCTCGCCCGTAAGTAAATAAATATGGGCAAGGTCTTTATGTGATATACTATCTTTTATTTGTTTTAATGTTGCTGTTGCCATATACTAACAAGAAGAAATCCTGCAATGTAGTTTGGAAAACCTCACAGGATTTCTTTCTTTCTTTTAATTTCTTTGTATTAGTTTATTTACGCATTTCTCTTGAACCCATTCTATCCATAGCACAACGGAAACCAATCCACTCTGTTTTTTGGTCCTGAGCCAAGAAACGTTTTTCTCCTGGAGATAAGTACAAGGCTTTGTCTTTCCAAGAACCTCCTTTTACAACTCTTACTTTGTCGTTTATCATAGAAGTTTTGCCAAACTCATACATTGCTCCCGTCTCAGAAACTCTTTCTACCATTTCTTCGTCATCTTCCTCTGAGTCTGTTGTTGCAACTATATCATCTTCTGTTTCCTCAGCATCATTTTTCCAACTTGTTGCTATTTGAGAAGCCAAATCTCCATCCAAGTAGTTGATATTATCTGCTTGTCTGTAATTTCTTCTGTTGATGTTGTCCTCTACCGTAACCTCTCTATATGTTATTCTTCCTAAAGAGTCTTTCTCTGCTATCATTCCATCAGAGTCCAAAACCTTTGTAACATAAACATTACCTCTATAAGGGTTGATATCACCTGCATCCTCTGGAGTATTAGGACGATAAACATCCATAACCCACTCAGAAACATTGCCTGCCATATTATACAAACCATAATCGTTAGGGAAATAATAATCCACAGGGGCGGTGTATTCCCAATGGTCGTTCAAAGCACTTGCCACTCCCATAGCATCTCCTCTTGAACGTTTGAAGTTAGCAAGCATTTCACCATAATATTTCTTTTGGTCAGTACGCACAACATGTCCATTCCAAGGGTATATTCTTCTTTCTAAGATACGTCCCTCTTTAGTAGTGTTACCTATAAGTCCAAGTGCTGCATATTCCCACTCTGCCTCGGTCGGTAATCTAAACTTAGGATACAAAATTCCGTCTGTCATATTTGCTCTTCTAACTCCTTCGGAATTAGGGTTTAGGTCAGCAAGTTCTTTTTTTACATAACCTTCGTATTGTCCTGCAAGATAAGCATCCGTGGTAAATACATTATCACCTTGCTGGTCTTGGTCAAACTCCAAAATACCCGCATCTATCAAAGCCTTTTCGTTCAACCTATCTGTTCTCCAATCGCAATAATTATTGGCTTGTATCCAACTAACACCTACCACAGGATAGTTTGCCCAAGAAGGATAACGGAAATAATATTCCACCATAGGCTCATTATAGGTTAGTTTGCTTCTCCATACCAAAGTATCTGGTAAATTGCTTTGATAGTATTCTGGATAATCAGTATATACTCTTTGTATCCAATACAAAAATTCTCTGTAATCCAAATTTGTTATCTCACATTCGTCCATATAAAAGGAAGAAACGGTAACTTTTCTTGGATTGTTATCCCATTCATATTTAACATTATCTGTAGACCTTCCCATTATAAAGGCACCTCCCTCTATAAATACCATACCCGGAGGTGTTTGTTGCTCCACATTCTTTGCAGACTCAAAACCTCCCCATTTAGGGTCATCGTAATTCCAACCTGTTGTGGCAGATTTCTTCTTACCCGAGCAGGCAAATAATAAGGTTGCAACTGCTACTACCATTAACATCTTGCTGAAAAATGACATTGCTTTCATATCCTTTTATTTTTTATTTTATTCTTCTTAAATTATTTTTTTTATACTACACAGAACCTTTCCTTAGAAAGAAGGACATTTTATACTTTTTACTTTCTTTCTTTTCTCTGGGCAAGGAAGTTTTGCACTCAAACTAACCTCGTGAGCACCACCCGATACATTAGACAAAGAAGAAACCGTAATATCATAACTATATCCTATCTTGTAGTCTCCCCATTGCAAACCAAACAACAATACCACAGCATCAGAGTTGCTAAACGACATAGATTGTCTATACCATGCTCCAAAAACAAAAGGCGACCAATCCAAATACAAACCATAGTTCAACTCATTGAACTCTCCTTGATGTTGAAAAATAATGTTTGGAGAAATAACAGGCTGTCCAAAAAATGCGTTTGTTCTTCTAACATCTCTTCTAAGATTGAATCTCATACCCGCATTGGCAGTAAATTTTATGGGCAAACGGGTATATGAAATAAAGCCGTTCTTTGGTCGTGTAAGATTTACAGCAGAAACACCCGCATACCAACTCTCTCCATATAACAAAGCACCTGCTCCAAAATCAACATAGGTTTTAGAAGTCTCATCCGGGCGAGTAGCCATAGTTGTAGAATAAATTTGTCCGTAACGTGTATCTATCATATCGCCAAAAACCAACTCATCCCAATCCAAACTATGATTGGTTACGTTTGCCTGTGCGGCAAGATTTAAGGCGATGTTGCGAGTCAATTGTAAGTGTAAAGAGTAAATCAAAGCAGCGGTATTAACTCTATAAAAATCACTTTGTTTGTCGCTCATTACATATATACCTATACCACCAGAAAGAACATCAAAGTATTGGTCATAACTTGCAGAAAAAGTTTTGAATGCTCCTAAGGAAGGCCATTGGTCTCTATAAGAAAGAGAAACTCTTGGACAAATTTCTGAGCCTGCAAAAGCAGGATTAGTGTATATAGGATTAGCAAAAAACTGAGAAAAATGTGGGTCTTGTGCTTGCAAAGATGTTAAGACAAACACACAACCTAATATCAAACAAAGTATGCTCTTTTTCATATAAATCGTATTATAAAAATAGTCTTACTAACATTATAATTTCAAAAGGCAATATTACAAAAAAAACATAACATAATAAGAAAAAAACACTTTTTTTTTAATTTTTAGATTTTTAATCTATTGTTTATAAGTTTTTTATTCCATATTCATTACATCTTGCCTATTTGGTATATTATACTATATATTCTAAAAAAAGTTACATATTTTAGATTTTATTTTTTACTTAGAAGGCAAACTCCGTATGCAGATACTCCTTCTTTTCTTCCCTCAAAACCCAAATGCTCGGTAGTGGTTGCTTTTATGCTAATGTCTTCCTTTTCCAAAGACAAAACCTCCGCCAAACATCTTTGCATTTGAGGAATATAAGTACTTATTTTAGGAGATTGAAGGCAAATCGTAGAGTCAATATTTTCTATTTCAAAACCCTTTTCTCTTATCTTCCTTAGAGTATCTTGCAAAAGTAAGGTGCTCTTTATTCCTTTATATTTGTTGTCCGAATCTGGGTACTGAAAGCCTATATCTCTAAGATTTGCTGCTCCAAGCATTGCATCAATAATAGCGTGTATCAATACATCAGCGTCTGAATGTCCAACTGTTCCCAATGGAGAATTCACTATTTCTATACCTCCAAGTATAAGTTTTTCTCCTTCTTTTAGTGCATGCACATCGTAACCAAAACCAATCCTTAATTTCATAGTACTACATATCAAAAGATAGTGAAACCCTGATAGTGTTTTTCAATGGATTATTGGTCTGAGAAGTAGGCAAAAGATAAGACAAATCTATTCCAAGTGAGTTGTATTTAAGCCCAAGACCAAGCGTTAGATATTGTCTATCTCCCTTCTTTTTATTTTCGTAGAAATAACCCGCACGAGCCGCTATCATTTTATTGTACCAATATTCTACGCCTGCAGAAATATTTATTTCCTGCAATTCTTCTTTTAGACCATTTGGAGCATCATAGAAGGATTGGAAAACTCCTTTCAACACTCCAACATTATCCTCATATCCCTCATAAACTTCTCCCAAAGAATCTCTTACCGGAGGAGTAGGTACCAATAGTTTATTTAAGTCTAACATAAAAGACAACTCATTAAACTGGTCCATAGAATAAGTATATCTACCTCCTACCCTAAGGTTTGCGGGCAAGAAACTGGATTCTAAGTTATCCGAATACGATATTTTGTTTCCCAGATTAGAAATTTGAACTCCTATAGCATATTGTGCAGGTCTATCGGAGGCAATATCTTTTTGATAATAAATACCAACATCGGCTGCAACAGCAGAAGCAGCATGGGTAGAATTGCCACTAACACTTTGTCCTTGAGTTAAATCTGAGCGAATATATCTTCCCGTAACAGAGGCAGCCAAATTATCCGTTAACTTCATTGAATAAGAAACATCTATAGCAAACTCGTTTGGTTTATATGTTCCTGTGGATATACCTTCCTCAGAGAAGAAATCTATAGAACCCAAAGAAAAATAAGTAAGCGAAGCACCTATGGCGCTAATATCATTTAGTTTGTAATAACCCGAAAGATAAGCCAAATCTATATCTCCAGCAAGGTCTCTTAACCAAGGAGAATAGGTCAAAGAAAGAAGAAAATTCTTTTCTGCAAAAGGCAATTTGGCTGCATTCCAGTGGTTGGAGTTAGCATCCGGAGTACTTGCCGCTCCAATATCTCCCATAGCACCCGCACGAGAATCTGGAGCTATCAATAGCAAAGGCACACCAGTGGAAATTAGTCTTGCACCATCCTCTACCTGCTGTCTAAGTATATAGCCCTGAATATTATCATTATCTATTTGAGCAAAAGTCATTACGGAAAGAATTAGTCCGCAAACGAGCGATATTATTCCTATTTTTTTCATATAAACATTATTTTCTAATCTTGTAAAAAACGAGATAATCTTTATTTTATTATTTTATGACCAACATTTTATTAGTCTTTGTTATTGTATCTCCGTTATAATCCGTAAGTTCTATTGTATAATAATATATACCATTACCTATTCTACCTCCAGAATCCAAAGTACCATCCCAGTTTATAGGTCCTACATTATTACTTCCTATGTAGTTACTTGCGTCTATGGTCTTAACTATTTTACCCTGAGCATTAAAGATTTTTATATTTGCTTTCCTTATCCAATCTTGCTTGTTAAATTTAACCATAATATTTGTACTTTCTCTAAAAGGATTAGGGTAGTTATATGCCTCGTATTCTTCTTGCTCAGAATTGACAACTCTAAAAGTAATAGTTGCTTGAGAAGAATAGTTGTATATATTCCAAACTTTTATAGAAAGGGTATGCTCTCCCTCGCTTAGATTTGAAAAAGGATAGGAAATATAACCTTTGTTTATATCCTCCTTATCGGCTGTATAATAATCATTAAGTATAAAGGTATTTGCCGCATTGTCCAACCTTGCAACTATATCGTGTCCTAAGCCGGCTCCTGCTATATTTATAGGAATACTGTCCCATATAACCGCATAAAGATTAGGATTCTCATCCGTTATGCCTCCGCTAACAAAGTTGCTGTCGTTAATGTACAAATTTACCTCTGGACGAGAAACCATTAATTCCACAGAGGTATCTATGCCACCAAGTATAAAATCATCTGTATAACCCGCTGCATCTATATTGGAGTCTTGTGCATAATAACTTATCTTTGCCCTGCCATAGTTGTATGCTATGTCTTTGGGAACAATGAAACTATATTCAAACTCACCATTTTCGACATTTGTTGAACCTTTGTGAAGAATGTTGTTTTGTTGTTCAAAACGCAAATTGGTATCCAAGCCTGCATTATCTAAGGTATAGTAATAAGCCTTCTTGTCAAAAAGATATATTTTTATTTTCCCATTAAAATCACTTACCTTTTTGTTATCAAAATCAACTATTTCTCCTCTTATATATATGTTAGATAAAGCTCTCGCTGTGTCTAAGGTAGTGAAACTTTGAGTACTTTCGTCATACAAAGAATTGTTGATTTGCAAAGTCTTTACATTATATTTTGGCAAAGATATTTTCAAAGCCGGGTCTCCTATAAGAGAAATGCTCCTTTCAGAAAGTTGCAAATAAGTATTGTTTTTTGCCTGCATTTTTACCTCTCCAAATGTATAAGGCTCGCCGTTATCTTTTCTTAGTAGTGCAAATTTGTGCAAATTTCTGTTTATACCATCATTGGAGGCTATTTTTCTTGCCGCTGCTATAAGGGCTATACCCGCTCCTTGTGTAGAAGATACTATTGCTTCTCCTGCCGATTGTTTATCTGCCAAATCAAAACGAGCAAACTCACAAGTAGAAGTTATCATTAAAGGCAGTTTGTTGTAGTTGTTCCAAGAGGAGATATTTGTTTTTGTTATCAATCTTTCGCTTGACAAGTGGTCGTAAGAACCATGCCCAAGATAGTTAAACAAGAGACATCCTTTGTTCATCCTATCATCTATTGTGCTTGTGGCATCAGGATAAGTTGCACCAGAAGAAGAAGTATATTCCTTATAAGCATCCTCATACACCTTTTGTATGTTTAGGTATGGTTGCGTTGCGTCTATTTGTTTGTAAATATTTTCTGCATTGCGTATAAAGTACAACTCTCCCAAATTATCGGCATCATCTGAAGTAAGCATTACAAAGTTTCTCCAATCTCCATCCTCCTCAGTCAAAAGGTCAGCCTTTGTCATATATCGCTTGCATTTGTCTATAACTTCCTCTGCCTCCAAAGTACTATTTACACACAATCTACCCACACCTATAAACAAAGTATCATTGGTTTCGTTTCTTGTATAATCGGACAAACAAGCCAAAACATCATCGCTTGTAAAAGTCCTATTAGGGTTATTGTAATAACCTTTGGACTGATAGGTAGGAATAAAATTATTGTTGTAGCCCAATATATTTTTATTATCATAGGTACCGTCTCCAAACAACAAAACATTCTTAGGATTCTTGCCACCGTCTTTGTATTTATTATACAACATTCTCAAAAATTCTCTTATTGCAAGGAAATCTTTCTGCCCAGAGGAAAACTCATTATAAATCTTATCCACTTCTACCACCTCAACGCTTATGCTATCGTATAACCTATGATATTCGGCAAGTTGATTGGCTTGTTGAATAAAATCTTTATGCGTAACTATAACAAAATCTGTTGCTTGCATAGAATGTAAATTCTGATTCTCTACTACGGAAAGTAAAGTAGGTGTTTGAAAACTTGAGCCAGCCACCACTACTATTGTTCTAATAGTATCGTTTTCTACATTAAAAGACAGGGTATTGTTTTCTATTTGCGTATCCTCAAGGGCAAAAACATTATTTATATCCGTTACATCCCAGACCATAACATTTTGAGACATTATATTGCTTATATTATATCTTGTGGTATAGCCTGTTAGAGTAGAATAAAACCTTAGATAACTATTGTTAAAAACAAGATTTTTGTTATATGTTGCCAAAATATAATTAAGGTAGGCTTTGTCCGAGGTGTTAGTATAATTGTAAGTAATATTAAAGGTATTGTTAGCCGAAGTTAGTAATGTATCAAAAGTCCTATCTGCCATATAAGCCACAGGGTCGCTATTGCCCGTAGAGTTCAAAGTTAAGTTTCTAAGATTTGTGCCATTAATATTTAAACCAAAGGCGGCAGAAATATTGGAGGCACTTGCAAGAGAAATACTTATTTTGGTTTTTTCCAAAGAAGAAATATTTGGCAAAGAAACGGGAATGGACAACAAAGGAGTAGAAGGAGTCATACGTTCTCCTACCCACAAATCTCCAGACTCTATCAAATTGTTTAACTCCCTTTTATACAAAAAATAATCCTTTGCCTCGCCAAGTACAGTATCATAAGAAGACGAGGAAGACTTGCTTTCTATTCGTTTTTTTTCTCCTATGTTTGCATCAAAGGTTACAAAATAGGTAGCAAAATCGCTGTACGGGTTGGTAGAGAAAGAAAAGGAAGAAGTATTGTTATCAAAAACTACTTTAGTCGTTCCTTTTGCATAAAAAAGAGCATAGTTGCCTGATTTATTTACATATATGGCATTTTCCCTCAAATCCGATTGTTTATAGTAGGCTGTGCGTTCTTCTATTGCCATACCTCCATTGCCAAATATGGCTAAATTATCCCAATCTATCTCCTCTTGTGTAAAGCCCATAGAAAGAAAATCCGAGTATGTAAGTTTATACACTCCATCGGCAGAAATTCTTATGGAATACCACTTGCCCGAAGAAAGCACAGAGTTTTCTGGGTAAATGGTTGCAAAGACAGAAGAGATATTTGCTAACAAGACAAACACACCAATCAAAAGCGAGATAAATTTATATAAAACACTTCTCATTTCACATACAATATTTTATAAATAAACTAAAAAAAAATAAAAAATATTGTGTTAGTTGGAGGCTCAGCGGGTTAATAGGTTG
>JAUNWC010000284.1 GCA_030540495.1 Bacteroidota bacterium | reverse complement strand
AGATTATTCTCGTTGTGTGGTTTGTGGCAATTGTCAAGCCACTTGTCCAAAAAATGCCATAACATATACTTATAAAAAAGAGAAAAAAACAGAGACAACAACAGAAGAAACTAAAGTGGATAGTACAAAAAGAGCATTTCTTACCTCTTCTCTTTTGCTTGCCTCGTCGGTTGCTTTGGCTCAAGAGAAAAAGAAAGTGGATGGGGGTCTTGCCGTTATAGAGGATAAAAAAGCATACGAAAGGCAAAACTCCATAGTGCCACCGGGAGCAAAAAGTTTAAAGAATTTTCAACAGCGTTGTACAGGTTGCCAACTATGTGTAAGTAAATGTCCTAACAATGTTTTGCGACCTTCCAAAGACTTGCTTCATCTTATGCAACCAGAGATGAGTTTTGAGAAAGGGGCTTGTAGGGTAGAATGTACTCTTTGCTCAGAGGTATGTCCGGCTGGTGCAATAGAAAAGATAAGCAAAGAAGAAAAAACTACCATCAAAATAGGTACTGCACATTGGGTGAAACAAAACTGCATAGTAGTAAAAGACAAACACGAGTGTGGCAACTGTGCAAGACATTGCCCTGCCTTTGCTATTTTTATGGTACCTATGGACCCTAATGACGAAAATTCATTGAAACGACCTGCTGTTAATGAAAACAAGTGCATAGGTTGTGGAATGTGTGAATATGTTTGCCCTTCTCGTCCATATAGTGCAATATTTGTAGAAGGCAATTTGGCTCATCAAAGCATTTAGAAACAATTTGATACAGAAGAAAGATAATGGAAAATAAGAATAATATATCAAGACGTGATTTTTTAAAGAAATTAGGTGCAACTGCTGTGGCTACTTCTGTGGTAGCCTCCGCTTGCTCAGATAACAAAAGCAAAGAAGAAACATTTGCCAATATTCCCAAAGGCAAAATGACTTATAGAAAAAACACTTCCACAGGAGATAAAGTTTCTTTGCTTGGATATGGTATGATGCGTTTGCCAGTTATAAATGCCGAAAACGATAAGGTAGGTGGCTCGGCAAGAGAAAGCGAAGTGCCTATTGACCAAGATATGGTAAATAAACTTGTGGATAAGGCTATAGAGTATGGAGTAAATTATTTTGATACTTCACCGGCTTATTGCAAAGGCAAGAGTGAGCATGCAACAGGCATAGCCTTATCAAGACACAAAAGAAGCGAATACTTTATTGCGACCAAACTTTCTAATTTTAGCCCAGCAACTTGGACAAGAAAAGCAAGTTTGGAAATGTACCACAATTCTTTTAAGGAATTGCAAGTGGATTATATAGACTATATGCTTTTACATGGAGTGGGTATGGGCAATGGTTTGGAGGAATTTAGACAAAGATATATAGACAACGGAGTTTTGGATTTTCTATTGGAGGAAAGAAAGAAAGGTAAGATACGTAACCTTGGTTTTTCTTATCATGGAGATATAAAAGTGTTTGACTATTTGCTTGAAAATCACGATAAATATCATTGGGATTTTGTTCAAATTCAGATGAATTACGTAGATTGGAAATACGCAAAACTTATAAATGAAAGAAACACTAATGCAGATTATCTTTATTCGGAGTTGGAGAAAAGAAATATTTCTGTTGTTATTATGGAGCCTTTGCTTGGTGGTCGTTTGGTGCATGTGGCAGACAAGATAGCCGAGCAAATGAAAAAACGCGAGCCAGAAAGTAGCATAGCCTCTTGGGCTTTTAGATTTTTGGGCTCTTATCCTTTGGTTATGACTTCTTTGAGTGGTATGACCTATATGGAGCATTTGCAAGATAATCTAAAAACTCACTGTCCATTGAAACCTCTGAACAATGAGGAAATGCAATTTTTGGCAGATGTGGCTAAGCAAATAGTAGAATTACAAACCATACCTTGCAACGAATGTCAGTATTGTATGCCTTGTCCATACGGTTTGGATATTCCTAATATTTTTTCTTACTACAACAAATGCATCAATGAGGGCAACCTTGCCGAATCTGCCACAGATAACAATTATAGAAAGCAACGCAAAGCCTTTCTTGTAGGTTATTCTCGCAAGGTGCCAAAAGAAAGACAAGCAAATATGTGTACTTCTTGCAAAGAGTGTCTATCTCATTGTCCGCAAAGGATAAATATTCCTGCCGAAATGCAAAAAATAGACCAGCACGTAGAAAGATTAAAAAAATACTCTACACACTTCTAAAAAAGTAGATTGGGATAAGTTGTTATAGGTTAGCATAGGTTACAGCCATAGGCTGTTTTATAAGACGCATAAGCGTATGACAAAAAAGTAACGGCTTTGCCCTCCTATGCTAACTTATACTAACCTATTATAACCTA
>JAUNWC010000283.1 GCA_030540495.1 Bacteroidota bacterium | reverse complement strand
GGTCGTACAAGACTTACCCGAATGCAAAATTACTATTTTTTTCTAAACTAACAAGAATTTTAGTATATTTTTTTACCAACAAAAAACGAAAACACCTTTTAACAAGAGTGTAAAACAAACAAAATACAACACTCTTACCAAGAAGAGCATTGTATTTTGTATTAAATATTACTATTACCAAATTTGAATTTTATTGCAATTCGTGAATAACCAAACCTGAACGCAATTTTGGTTCAAACCAAGTAGATTTAGGAGGCATAATATTGCCTGTATCTGCTATTTCCATAAGTTGATTCATACTTACAGGATAAAGAGCAAAGGCTACTTTCATTTCTCCGCTATCAACTCTGCGTTTTAATTCACCCAAACCCCTAATACCTCCAACAAAGTCTATTCTCTGGTCTCTTCTAAGGTCTGTTATTCCAAGCACTTTGTCCAAAACATTAGTAGAAAGAATGCTAACATCCAAAACTCCAATAGGGTCATTAGGGTTATAAGTACCTTCTTTGGCAGAAAGTTTATACCAATTGCCACCAAGGTACATAGAGAAAGTGTGCAAAGCCTCTGGTTTATAAATTTCGGCTCCTATTTTTTCTACATTAAATGTTTCTTCCACTTTCTTTATAAACTCTTGTTCAGAAAGTCCATTTAGGTCTTTAACCACTCTATTGTAATCTATGATAGTCAATTGGTCGGCTGGGAAAATAACAGCCATAAAGTAATTGTACTCTTCGTTGCCTGTGTGGTTAGGATTGTTTGCTCTACGCTCTTGTCCTACTCTTGCAGCAGCAGCAGTACGATGATGACCATCGGCTACATAAAGATAAGGTATATCGTTTTGGAAAATATCCTCTATGCGTTTGATAGTTGCTTTGTCGTCAATAACCCAAAAAGTATGACCAAAACCATCGTCACTACCTACAAAATCATATACAGGTTTTTCATTCTTTACTATGTTTTCCACTATGGAATTGATTTCCTTATTATCAGGGTAAGCAAAGAAAACAGGCTCTACATTGGCGTTTGTTATATTAACGTGAATCATACGACCATCTTCTTTGTCCTTGCGGGTAAGTTCGTGTTTTTTGATTATGCCATTAAAATAATCATCCACATGTGTACAACCAACTATACCATACTGAGTTTTGCCATTCATGGTCTGAGCATAGATATAAAGTTTTTCTTCCTTATCTTGTACTAACCAACCATTTTGTTTGAATTTATTGTAGTTCTCTACCACTTTTTCAAACACCTCTGGAGCATCGTCAGCCGTGCCTGGTGCCAAATCTATTTCTGCCTTAGTTACGTGCAACAAAGAATAAGGATTATCTTTTGCTCTTTCTCTTGCCTCTTCTGAGTCCATAACATCGTAAGGCAAAGAAGAAAGTTTTGTAACTATATCCTGTGGAGGTCTAAAACCTTTAAATGCTTTTACTCTTGCCATAATTATTTATACTGTTTTTATAAAAAGTTTTAAGATTTGCAAAGATACGTATTTTTCTAATACTGACAAAGATTTATTTATTTTTTATCTTTTTGGAAACAAAAAAACACTAACTTTGCATAAAAGAATAGAAAAGTTATGATAGATACCATATTAAAAAGAAGTTCTGTAAGAAGATATACAGACGAAGAAATAAGCAGAGAGAATTTGGACAAAATAATAAGGGCTGGATTTGCAGCACCTACTTCTCACAATAGTCGTCCATGGCATTTTATTATCTTGGACGATAAGGAATTGATGAAAAACGTTGGGCAAAATATGGAGTATGCTCATATGATAGAGTTTGCAAACAAAGCAATAATTGTTTGTGCCGATGTTACTCTTGCTCCTGAGTGTTGGATGTTAGATTGCTCTGCTGCAAGTGAGAATATACTTCTTGCTGCCGAAAGCCTTGGCATAGGTGCTTGTTGGACTGCCGTTTATCCATATAAACACAGAGAAGAAGTGGTAAAGAAGTTTATACCCTTGCCCGAAAACATCAAACCCTTGTGTATTATTCCTCTTGGTTATGCGGGCAAACCTGCAAACATAAAAGACAAATACGACTCCACAAGAATACATTACAATAAATTTAATTGGTAATGTGTTGTGGTTGTAATAGGTTGTTATAGGTTGTTATAGATTGTAATAGGTTATGATAAGTTGGGATAGGTTATTTTAGGTTAGCATAGGTTACAGCCTGAGGCTGTTCTATAAGACTTTATAAGCGGGCACAACCTGTTTTTAGTATAACAAAAGTAAAGGCTTTGCCCTCCTATCTTAACCTATGCTAACCTATAAGGAGCCGTAGGCTCCAACCTATTACAACCTATACTAACTTATGCTAACCTATAA
>JAUNWC010000282.1 GCA_030540495.1 Bacteroidota bacterium | reverse complement strand
ATAACCTACAACAACCTATAAGGAGGTTTTGCCTCCAACTTATGCTAACCTATAACAACTTATATAGAAACCTATAAAAGAAGGAGGCAGAGCCTCCTTCTTTTGCTAAATTTATTTGGGAAAGTTTAGTATTTTTTCCAATTTCTTAGTCTTAGGGAAAAGATACCAAAGAATGCTTCTTTGAAAATCTTCATACTCATTTTGCTTTCGCCTAAAACTCTGTCTGTGAATATTATAGGCACTTCTTTTATTTTAAAACCAAGTTTCCAAGCCGTGTATTTCATTTCTATCTGAAAGGCATAGCCCACAAACTTTATTTTATCAAATTTGATTTGCTCTAACAACTCTCTTTTGTAACAAACAAAGCCGGCAGTGGTATCATAAACCTTGAAACCTAACATTTTTCTCACATAAATAGAAGCACAATAAGACATAAGAAGCCTGCCCATAGGCCAATTGACCACGGAGATTTTGCCGTCCAAATACCTTGAACCTATGCTTAAATCGGCTCCTTGTTTGCAAGCCTTGTACAAATCTACTAAGGATTTTGGAGGATGAGAAAAATCAGCATCCATTTCAAAAATAAATTCATAGTCGTGTTGCAAAGCCCATTTAAAACCGTGTATATATGCTGTACCAAGTCCAAGTTTTCCTTTTCTTTCTTCCAAAAACAATTGCTCTGGATACTCTTTCATTAGAGATTTTACTATTTTGGCAGTATCGTCAGGCGAGTTGTCGTCTATGATAAGTATATGAAAGTCCTTGTCTAATTGAGTTAGAATGTAAGGAATAATTTTTCCTATATTTTCTTCTTCTTTATAGGTAGGAATTATTACTAAACTATCGCAAGCAGGTGTGTTCGTTTTGTTTTCCATATACGTTTTATTGTGTTTTGTTTTTATACTTCATCAAAGAACCTGTTTGTGGAGATTCAAAAGGAGTTTCTATTATCTTGCCCTCTTTGTCCAATAGAACAAAGGAAGGAATCATTCGCAAATGAAAAGCAGAGGTCATATCATAGTTGTTGTCAAAATAAACAAAATGCCACTTGTATTTGTTGCCAACTTTGTTGTTGCGTATGAAATTATACATTTTTTCAAAGTTGTTGTCCATACAGATGCTAATAATGTTAATATTCTCTTTTACACTATCATAACAAAAATGTATGCTCTCCAATTCTTTCAAACAAGCAATATCGTCTAAGCGAACAAAGGCAACAAGAGTTGGTTTTTCATTGAACAAAGATTTTAATTCTATGATTTCTTGGTCTATGTTTCTTACCTTATAATTACCTATGTTTGTGTTTGTTGCATTTATACGGGAAAGATAGTTTATCATATTGTTTGCTATCAATATGTGTTTTTCAAATTTTGTGGAGCCTTTGAACTTATCTAACATATTAAGGATAAGTTTTTTGTCAAAGTAGCCGTCAAGATAAGCGTCTTTCATTCCTTGCAAAAAGACCAATTCCCTAAATACTTCGTTTTTAAGAATTTCGTCTCTACCAAGTGCATCATTAAAGGCAGAATAATTGCCATTGATAAGCCAAGTTTCCATATCTTTTCTGCTTATATACTTATAGCCTAAGGAAAAGTATCTTTCAAATATGGTTTGAAAACAATCCACATATCCAATATTGTCGTAAAGTATTGGAGAAGAGGCAAAAAGATTTTGTTTTGTGGTTTTACGAGACTTTAAGTAAAAAGTATATAATATGCTTTCAAATTCGTATGTAATATAATTGCTAATGTATTCATTATCTTTGTATTTAATCAATAAACTATCTTTCAAAGACAACAAACCCTCCACTGCTAAGGAGTCTTTAATAAAAAGCATACGTCTGTTTTGATAGGTATATTCTCCCAAAAGATTATCCACTTCTAAAAGAGGAGAGTTGATTCTGTCGTATTTTTCGCTTTGCAAACTTACGGGTAGATGCATCCCATACATAAATGCTTTTGCAGAATCTTGCTGAGAGAAGTTAAACTCTCCTATGCTCAAATAGTATTTCATTCCCGGCTCAGCAACGAAAGCATATTTCATTAAGTCTATTTGCACTATTAACTCCTTTACCCCATCTATAATAAAAGAGGAGGAAAAAGTTGTATCATTCTCTTTTAATTCTATGCTATCAACTTTCTGCACATAGCCCGAAAATCTATCTGCAACAGAATAAAGACTTATCTTCTTTCCCTTTATATTCTTACCACTACCTGAGACAAAAACGTTTTGACTCTGAACATTATAGCAAAGACTTATAATCAAAAATAATATTAATCCCAATCTTTTTACTTTCATATCACAAAATTACTATATTTTTTTTAAACAATAGCAAATTTTTGTCAGTTATAATAGGTTTTTTATAGGTTGGAGGC
>JAUNWC010000281.1 GCA_030540495.1 Bacteroidota bacterium | reverse complement strand
CCGCAAACGGCACAACAAACAAAAAATTCCTTGTGCAGTAAAAAAAACTACTCTTAACGAAAACCCTCTGTAATAATAAGATATTGCAGAGGGGTTTTGTTATGAATAATATAAAATTTATTTGTGCGTATACATATATCTTTTTATGCTACGTTTCGGGGTGCGTTCAAATTCCTCTGGCTGTATATATAGTTTGGATATTTGTTCATACTGTGGCAATTCCTTGTTTGTTTCTATTCTAATTTCCTCCAAAATAGCCTCAAAACTCTTTCTATCTATATTATCTATATCAATTTTTTCTTGGTCTAAATTAACAAGAGCAATTATTTTGCCCTCTTTTTCCATAACCAAAGATTCATTAACATATTCCATAGAATTAAGCTTATCTTCTATTTCCTCGGGATAAATATTCTGCCCATTGGATGAAAGTATCATATTTTTTATTCTTCCTTTTATAAAAATATATCCGTCCTTATCCATAATAGCAAGGTCTCCCGTATGTAACCAACCATCTCTTAAAGTCTCAGCAGTAGCCTTATCGTTTTTGTAATAGCCAAGCATAACATTTTGCCCTTTTACAAGAATCTCTCCAGGTATTGTGTACGGGTCGGGAGAATCTATCCTTAACTCCATCTCTTTTACCACCCTACCACAAGAATATAATTTGGTTTCTTTCCAATCGGCATAACAAATAATAGGAGCACATTCTGTCATTCCATAACCAATAGTATAACGAAAACCTATTCTATGCAAGAAGGCTTCCACCTCTTGATTCATAGCCGCACCGCCTATAATAACTTCGTAAAAATTTTCTCCAAAAGATACGTGTAAGGTTTTTTGTATGCGTTTAAGGAGCATTTTATTGATATAAGGCGTTCTTAATAGATTTTTAATTATCCTTTTATCATAAATAGGCTTTATTTTTGTTTTATAGATTTTCTCTATAATCAAAGGCACAGAGATGATAATATCTGGCTTAATCTCAGCAAAAGCCTCTGCCACTATCTTTGGAGAAGGTATTCGGGTAAGAAAATGAATATGACAACCAACAATAAATTCAAACAACAATTCAAAACTCATTGCATACATATGAGCCAAAGGTAGCATAGATATAGAATTAGAATACTCATTGAGGTTGGTTATAACTCTTTTGGCAAAATTCAAATTACCCATCAAAGCCCTATAAGGCACCATTACTCCTTTGCTCAAAGAGGTAGTGCCTGAGGTATAATTAATAAGAGCCAAATCCTCAGGTTTTTCTCTTCTATAATGAACATCTTGCGAAGAAAAACCATTAGGATATTTTTCCTCAAAAAACCTGTCTAAATTATTATAAACCTCTCTGTATGTATCGTCTTTGCAATAAACAAGTTTGAAATCCTGCATTTGAATCACTGCCTTTACCTCAGGCAAATTTTCTGGCTCAATTCCCTCCCATACTACATCACCAACTATAAGCAACTTCGCTTCAGAATGATTGACCAAATGCTCTACATTTTGGGGTTTAAATTCATGTAATAAAGGCACGGCTACCGCTCCGTAAGTTAATACAGAAAAATAAGCAATTGCCCAAGAGGCACAGTTGCGAGAACAAATCGCAATATGCTCACCTTGTTGTATGCCACAACGTTCATAAAATAAATGTAATCTTGCTATTCTTCTACCTACTTCTCCAAAAGTTACAGGACTCTGTTTATAATCACTTAAAGAAGGTCTTAACCAATGACTTTTTATAGAGGTTTCTATATTTGCAACAAATCTCTCTTCCATGTATTTCTTTGCTAATACAAAGCATATTTTTAGTTATCACTTAGGGCTGACAAAATTACAACAAAATTTTTATATTCAACAAAAAAAGAATAGGTTTTTATAAAAAGTTGTATCTTTGCAAACTGAGATAAAACGTTGTATAATATGAAAAAGATAATTTTATATTTATTTGTTCTAATCACCTCTGTATGTGCATCAGCACAAATGGATATTTCTTTTGGCAAAAGATTTTATGACATAAAAGACGATTGCGTAGATGCTAAGTTTATAGCCGAAGATAATTCGGGGTATTATTTCTATTATTGTATGAATGAATACAAAGGCGAGGGTGAATTTGAATATAAATATTATCTTGCTCATGCCGACCTTAGTGGCTCTGTGGATAGATTGGCAAAAATAGACTTTGGTTCTCCTTCTTACAAAATAGAATACACTTGGAGAAACAATGCCTTAGTAGGATTTGTGTTATCAAGGACAAAGAAGGATAAAGCAAAAGAAACAAAAAGACAATCTTCTCGCAATAAAACCTTTCCTACAGAAACTGGAACACAAAAATTCTATACTCAATACCTTCATTTACAGGATATGCGTTTGATAGATAAGCCAGAATTGTTT
>JAUNWC010000280.1 GCA_030540495.1 Bacteroidota bacterium | reverse complement strand
TATCTTTATAGATATTTATAAAAGATTGTTTATAAAATTTGAAAGGCTTTTTTTTGTCAGCAAAATTTTCTTGGTTGCCTTAACAAGCATAAATAGGAGCATTCAAACGGATAAATTCCTCATATACCTTTTGTTCAAAAAGAGGTTTGGTACTTATATCTATTATATCTCCGCCAATAAGTATAAGGTCGGCTTGCTCTTTGTTTAGTTTATCCACCCATTTGGCAAAAGTATGTCGTTGATTGTGGTAGCCCAAATGCAAATCGCTTATAAGTATTATTTTCAAAGGTTTCTCTATTTGTTTATCTGTTGTTAAGGCTATATTTACTTTTTTCTTTTGATAGTAGTGTATATTGCCATAAATAAAAATAAGCAACACCGCTCCAAATACAATACAAGTTCCCTTAATGGAGTTGAACAAAAATTCTTTTGGCAAAACGTGGCAACATCTCAAAATATCCATAAGTAAAAATATCATCAAAAGATAGAGAAGTATAAAGAGCCAAGAGGTTGTAATTTCATAAAAAATGGTGGAAATTTTCAAAGGCATATTATCTAAGCCTGCGACAAAAAGCAATATCATTGAGGCAAAAATCAATACTCCAAGTCCTACAACAAAACTCTTTCCCAAAGAAGAAAAAGGCAAGATATACCACATTCTTATAAAAACATAAACCAAAGCGAGCAATGGGAGTATAAAAAATAAATATTTCATAGTTAAACTTATTATAGAAAAATACGTTTGCAAAGATAGTATAAAAGAATAAGTGTAGGCACATAAGAAAACGAATATTTACAACATTTTTTCAATCAGAAAAGTAATATATGGTTGAAAAAAACATTATCTTTGCAAAAATATTTTCAACTGAGTTAAGAGTACAATTATAAGGGAGAATGAATTTAAAAGAGAAAGTAGATAGTGATATATTTCATCTTATAGGTAATGTTGCTGATAGTATGAATGTGGAAACATATGTTGTGGGAGGGTATGTTAGGGATATTATTCTAAAAAGAGCCAAGACGGATATAGATATAGTTTGCATAGGTAGTGGAATAGAATTAGCCCAAAAAGTTGCCGAACATATACCTTATGTTAAGAAAGTTTCCTTTTTCAAATCCTTTGGTACTGCAATGATACATTATTGTTTTGACAATAAAGATTGGCAAGTAGAATTTGTGGGAGCAAGGAAAGAATCATACAGAGCCAACAGCAGAAAACCCATAGTAGAAGACGGAACTTTGGAAGACGACCAAAATAGAAGAGATTTTACTATAAACGCTATGGCTATCTCTCTTAATGAAAAGAACTATGGAGAATTGCTTGACCCTTTTGACGGTTTGTTTGATTTAAGAAGACAAATTATACGTACGCCTTTGAATCCTGATATTACTTTTTCTGATGACCCTTTAAGAATGTTGCGTTGTATAAGATTTGCGGTGCAGTTGGATTTTTCTATCTTGCCCGAAACCTTTGAAGCCATACAAAGAAACGCTGAGCGAATAAAAATTATTTCACAAGAAAGAATCACAGAGGAGTTGAACAAAATGATACTCAGCAAATTTCCTTCTACGGCTTTTAAATTGCTTGATAGGTCAGGGCTATTGAAAATAATTTTTCCCGAGTTGGTTGCTTTAAAAGGAGTGGAAAGCGTTGGTGAAAAATCACATAAGGATAATTTTCGTCATACTTTGGAGGTTTTGGACAATGTTGCCAAACAATCCGATAAGTTATTTCTTAGGTGGGCTGCCCTCTTGCACGATATAGCCAAACCTCTTTGCAAACGATATGATGAAAAGACCGGTTTTTCTTTTCATGGACACGAGGTTAAAGGCTCATATATGGTGGAGAAGATTTTTCGCCGTATGAAATTGCCTCTAAATGAAAATATGAAATATGTAAAAAAACTTGTATTTCTTCATTTGCGTCCTATTGCATTGGTAGAAAGCGAGGTAACGGATTCGGCAGTAAGAAGGTGTTTGTTTGAAGCAGGAAACGATATAGACGACCTTATGATATTGTGTTACAGTGATATTACGTCAAAAAATCTTGCAAAAAAATCAAAATACATAGCCAATCTTAACCTTGTAAAACAAAAAATGCAAGAAATAGAAGAAAAAGATAGGATAAGAAATTTCAAAGTGCCAGTAAGTGGAGAGGAGATAATGAAGATATATAACCTTCAACCTTGCAAAATTGTTGGAGAGTTGAAAGATAAGATAAAGGATGCTATTTTGGAAGGTAATATTGGCAATGATAGACAGGAGGCTTTGAATTTGTTATACACTGAGGCAGAAAAACTAAATCTAAAACCTCAAAACAAACTTTAAGAAAAGAGAGAATTATGAGTGAGGAGATAAATTTTAAGAAGAATTTTTGTGAGCAGTATTTTGAGGA
>JAUNWC010000012.1 GCA_030540495.1 Bacteroidota bacterium | reverse complement strand
AAATTCTGCAAGCAAGCAACCCGGTATTTCTTTATATATTCTAATAAAGAATTGTACAAAAAGTTCTCTAATTCCTTTCTGTAAAATACCTACATATTTTTCATGTGTTAGAGTAGTATTGGATACTTGTGTCTTATGTTTTCCACTACCTGTTATAGTTGTAGTTGTGGCAGCCTCAGCGTAAGGCGGATTAATATAAATGATAAGCCTCTTTCTTTTCTCTTTGTCTTTTATTATTTCCTGCAAAGAAGATGGCAACTTGCTAAAATCGTCGTTTAGAAAGTCAAACTGGAAAACATGATTTTCTAATAAATTACACGTTCCGTCCTTTATTCTCTGTTGCATAACATTGACATCGGACATATCCAACGTGGAGGCATAAATTCTATATTTTTCTGTCAGCCCATTTAATAAATTACCCGTCCCCGCTGCACAATCCCAAACATAGTATTCCTCTTGCCAATCTTCTCCCAAAACCTTGGCTATATATCTTTGAGATAACTCTACCCACTTTTGAGGAGTGTAGAATGCTCCTTTACGAATCCTAAAATCCTGAGGTACTAACCTATCTCGCCTATTTATAATAAAATCCCAATACTCTTTTTTAGGGGGTCTTTCATACCTATTCCAAAATCTCGTGTATGCCCTCTTGTTATCCGTAAAACCATATTCATAAAACAACTCTCCTAATAAGGTTCTTTCTGCTCTTAACTTATACTTATCCGATAACAATATAACTCTAAGACTATCCAAAAGACTATTATCCTCGTCACTTATCAAATCTGCAAGATAAAAATCTACATCCAATACTTCCATTCTCTTTGCATCTTCCCAGGGAATAGATATTGTCGGTTTGACATATTCCAACCATTTCAAATAAACAAAATAAAAATTATTCTTATCTATCTGTATCTTATGGTTATCTATGTTCTTATCTAAATTTTCTTTTATAAACTCTTTTAATTCTTCTTCGTCTTGAGCATAGTAAAACAAAAGACTTTCCTTTTCCAAATTATCTTTGATAAGGGAGTATAAAAGTTTGAAATACTTGTTATCGTGGTCGCTTGAAGTTATATTCCAATTAAAGTCGTTAAGCAAAAAAATGTGCTGTATCTTGTTCCAACGCAAAAAGGCTATTTTCTCTGCATCAAAGGCAACCAAAAACAAAGGAGGTGTATATTTATTAAAAGTTGATGCCTTACCTATGGTTAGAATAAGTTGTACAAAGGAAGCATATATATCTTGCTTAGTGCCACGCTTTGCTTCTGCCCAAATCAGTGTGATAGGTTCATTCCACAAAACCATTTGATTTTTCTGTAAATTTGGCTTTGCACATACGCAAAAATCTATATTACCTATTATCTTTGTGCAATCATAATCACCAAAAAACTCTTTGGCAACTACATTTTTTATTTCTTCTTCCCTTGCATTTGTTAAATTCATACTTCTTTTTTCCTCTTATTTCCTAACCAACTGCAAAAATACAATAAAAATTATATATCAAGTTGTTATAATGCCTTGTATATTTTGCCGGGTTTTGATAGTACGTAGTCCTCAAGTTCCATTTCTAACAGGAGGGCTGAGAGTTCATTTATACTTATTTTGCATTCTAAGGCAAGAGTATCTATGTCCATTTCTCCTTTGTTTATAAGGGTGGTATAGATGTTTTTTTGTTTATCGGGTAGTGTGGAGGATTTGTCTATGGTTATTATATTGTTTTCTTGTGTGGCTATGGGTTCAAAAACCATTTTTTCCTCCTCTTCCCAAGACATAAGGGAGGATATGTTTTTAAATGAGGATAGTATGTGAGCCCTTGAGGAATAAATCAAAAAATTGCATCCTTCGGAATACTTATCTCCTACTCTGCCGGGCAAAGCAAAAACTTCTCTGTTGTAATCATTGGCCAAACGAGCCGTAATAAGGGCACCTCCTTTTTTTGCGGCCTCCACCACTATAACCAAATCAGATATGCCTGCAATAATTCTATTTCTTTGTGGAAAAGTATACGGACTTACATTGGTACCGGTAAAAAACTCAGAAATAAGCCCTCCTCTTTCTTTCATACTTTGAGCAAGGGTATAATGTTGGCTGGGGTATATTCTATCCAAACCATGTCCCAGAACTGCAAATGTGGGAATATCGTTTTTCAAAGCCGCTCTATGTGAGGCTGAATCTATTCCAAAAGCCAAACCACTGATAATAATAACATCCAATTTTTTTAACTCTTGGACAATTTGCTCTGTCATAGCCTGTCCGTATGGTGTTGCCATACGTGAACCTACAATACTTACTATGTGTTTGTTATCAAATTCTCCTTTGCCGTCCACAAAAAGACAAATTGGTGGGTCGGGAATATTTTTTAGGTTCTTAGGGTATGAAGAATGGGTTACAAAGTATGAGCGAATATTGTTTTTTTCCAAAAAATTTAATTCTCGCTCACATTGATGAAACATAGTTTTGTTAAGTATATCTTGAATAGTCCTTTCTTTGCTGAAAATGGTTTGCAAATCTTTCCTTTTCATAGCAAACAAATCCTCAGGCGAGGGTATTTTGTTCAACAAGTCCAAGGCTGTTTTTGCCCCTATACCATATATTTTTGAGAAGGCTAATTCGTAAATATTTACCATCTGTTATTCTAAGTTTGATTCCACCTGTGGAATTAGGTCAGATAAGTTGTTGGATTTGTTGATAAGTTTTCCCTCTTTGTCAAAAAGCATATACATAGGTATATCATTGAAACTATATCTATTTGTTATTACCTCGCCATTTGCAAACAAAGATGTCCATTGCAAATTGTTTTCCTTACTCCATTTTAACCAATCATTGGGCAAAGGGTCTATGGATATGCTTAGTACTTGCAATCCTTTGGGAGAATATTTTTCATAAAATTGCTTTACATCTTTCAATGACGCCAAGCAATTAACTCCTTTTACGCTCCAAAAATGCAATAAAGTTATCTTACCCAGAAAATCGTTGTTTGTATATCTATTACCTTGATAATCTTCTGCATTAAAGAGCATTACCTTAGAGGAAACTTGTTTTAATATCTTGTTCTTATACCTTAGTATACAATAGTTTTGCCATTGATTGTCGGAGGTTTGGGTGGATATTTTTTCGCAATATTTCATTATAGGGTTATCCTCCGTATCTATGTTGGCAAGTAGGCTCATAATTATGGTATAAGGGAAAGCAGATTCTTTATATTGCTTAGAAAAATCTTCACAAAGACTAACTATTTGAGAATAAGCCTTATTATCTTCGTTTTGCAATCTTATTTTGGCTAATTGTTTATTTACATTGTTAAGAAAGTTGGAAAAATCCTCAGCGCTCTTGCTTCCGCCATAACTTACTTTTACGGGAGAAACCCCGTTTATGTATTCCTTTAACCCTGTAATTGTTAGCACAAGATTTTTGCTTTTTTCTATTGGCAGAGGCAAACTTATCATAAAACGTTTTTCTTTGTTGAGAATATTTACTGTGCAATCTAAGTATTTCTCCACCCTCTTATCTATACTATCCACAGACAGAGAAAAAGAAAACCTACCTGATTTGATTTGCCCCTTTTTTACCTCGAATTCCGTTATGTTATCTAAGTCGTGCAAGTCTGCATAAGTTACAACCACTTCTGCCTCAGATAACTCCGGTATGTTTATGCTTATTTCTGATTGTTTAGAGCAGGATGCTAAGACAATAATCATTAATAGCAAAGCAAAAATCTTGTGCTTAATCATATTTCCTTTTTAGAATTTCTACTGTTTTTCTTCCTTCTTTTGTCTTACAAGAATTTCATCTATCATTCCATATTCCAAAGCCTCCTCAGAGGTTAGCCAATGGTCTCTATCGGCATCTTTTTCTATCCTTTCTATACTTTGTCCACTATGCTCGGCTATTATGGAATATAGTTCTTGTTTGGTTTTTTGTATTTCTTGTACTGCTATAACCATATCTGAGGCCTGTCCTTGTGTACCTCCCATAGGCTGATGAATCATAACTCTAGAGTGTTTCAAAGCGGAGCGTTTTTTGGGAGCACCTGCACATAAAAGGACACTTGCCATACTTGCAGCCAAGCCTGTACATATAGTTGCCACATCGGGTCTTATGTATTGCATGGTGTCATAGATACCTAAACCGGCTTGAACATATCCTCCCGGAGAGTTCAAATAGATTTGTATATCGTTGTTTGCATCCGTACTTTCTAAAAACAAAAGTTGAGCCTGAATAATATTTGCTACGTCATCGTCTATAGCGGTACCCAAAAATATTATTCTATCCATCATAAGACGAGAAAAAACGTCCATTTGTGCTACATTTAATTGACGCTCCTCTATGATGGAAGGGTTTATATAAGCATTTCTCATAGGAGTATAGAGAGAAATATTGTCTTGATACTTTTTGTAACGGTCAAGAGTTAGAGAATTAATTCCCTGTCCTTTGGTCGCATAAAGATTAAATTCCTTGTGTAAATTCATTTCTTTGCTAAATGTTTTATAGTTTACTGGTTGCAAAGTTAGTATATTTTTGGAAAAAACAAAAAGTAGTAATCAAAAAAAGAGGCAAGTAAATTACTTGCCTCTTTTTTTGATTATCTTATATAAAGATTATTTACCCAAAATAGCCTCCATTCTTGATATATACTTCTCTATTTGTTGGTATTCTGGAGAAGAAGGGTAGTCTTTTTTTATTGTCTTATAAGCCTCCAATGCGGAGTTATAATCTTTTTTCATCTCATAAGCGGTAGCAAGTTTCATAAGTATAGGAGCTGTAGTAAAATCATTTGGATTAGTTTTGCTTGCTTTCTTATAATACTTTATAGCCTCGTCTATCTGGTTCAACTCCATATAACAATCTCCTACCAGAGCCTTAACTTGTGAAGACATATAAGCGTCAGAAGGAGAATAAGCCTTAAGATAGTCCAAAGCCTCTTTGTATTTGCCTTGTTCCAAATATATTCTGCCAACATAGTACTTAGCCAACTTGCCTTGTTTTGTAGAAGAATAATCCTCACTTACAGCAATAAAGCCTGCATGTTTGCCATCTCCTTTTAGAGCCTTGTCATAATCTTTTTGTAAATAATATTGCTCAGCGGCAAATATTGCATTAGCAGCATCTTTTGATTGAGAAGGTATGTACCAAAATGCATATAAGCAAATACCTACCACTACAACAACAACTGCAAGCAATGCAATAATAAGTGTCTTTTTATTTTTATCAAGAAATTGTTCCGTTTTCAAAACCAAATCACCAACCTGAAGATTCTCTTTCTTCTCTGTTCCTTTTTCAGTGTCAGCAACAACATTTTTAAGATTTTCAGTGTCTTTGTTACTCATTTTGTATATACAATTAGATTAAAAAATTAAACAACTTTATTTTGATTTGCAAAGATATGTTATTTATTTTACATTTAAAGAAGTTTTTTGTCATTTTTGGATAAAAAATAAAAAATGTGAAAAAAAATGTAAAAAATTTTGTTTGTTTGGTTGTAATTATATAACTTTGTAACATTAATTTTTGATTGTTATGGAAGATATAAGCGTACAATATATGGGAAGGACTATTAATAGTCCTATAATAGCGGGCAGTTGTGGAAAGACCGCAAATGTAGATAGTATAAAACAAATAGAAGATGCAGGTGCAGGTGCTGTGATACTAAAATCTTTGTTTGAAGAACAGATTACGCAAGAGAGTAACAATGTATGGGGAGCACACAATGCGGGGGAAATGATGGAGGCTTATAACTATTTAGACCTGATTCGTAAGGCAAAACAATCGGTTAATATTCCCGTTATAGCAAGTGTGAATTGTATATCGGCAAGCGAATGGTTGCAATTCACGCAGAGCATAAAGAGTGCAGGAGCGGATGGTATAGAATTGAATATGTTTATTATGCCTTCGAGCATAAATATCTCTTCTGATGAGGTGGAGAATGTTTATGAAAACACTATTCAGACGTTGAAAAGAGCGGTTGGAGAGTTTCCTATTTCTTTGAAAATAAGTCCTTACTCCGCTTCTTTGGCCAAATTGTGTCAAAAACTTTCTTGGATGGGAATTTCTTCTTTATCCATATTCAATAGATTTTTGCAACACGACATAGATATAAACACCCAAAGTATAAAACCAGCCAACATTCTTAGTAACGAAACAGAACTTTATAATACTATACGTTGGAGTGCTATTTTGTCAAAACTTATCAATTGCAATCTAACTGCAGGTGGAGGAGTGCATAAGCCAGAGGATGTTATTAAACTTCTTCTTGTGGGTGCAAATGCTGTGCAAGTGGCATCTGTATTGTATGAGGAGGGTTTTTCTTTTATAACCAAAGCCAATGAGTTTTTAAAAGAATGGATGCAAACAAATTCATATCACAGATTGTCTGATTTTAGAGGTCGTTTGGCTATAGACAGAAATAGCACTGCATCTACTTTCTATAGAATACAGTATATGAAATACTATGCAGGAATAGAATAAATTTACAAACTATATTACTAACAAATAAAAGACTGAATATGGAAGAACAAAATTTGACAAATTTTTTTAGATTTGAAGACCTAAGGATTTACAACAAGTCTTTGGACTACTATGACTGGTTGATAAATAAGGTCAAAGATATTGACGAATTTAATAGAAAAATTTTGATGGTACCCTTTTTGGATACGGCAGCAAAGATTTCTATTCAAATAGCTGATGGCTCTGCTATGCCAAAAACAGAATTCATAGAATATTTGAAATATGCTAAAGGGTTAATTCGTCAATGTGTCGTTTTTACTACTATGGCTCAGCACAATCAGATTTTTACTGAGCAGGATGTGGAACAATCTCGGATAACTTTGATAGAAATGACTAAAATGTTGGGAGCCATGATAGTGTCTTTTCAGCGTTCTGCTCACAAAAAGAATGGTCGTTTCAAACCTAAAAAAGAAGAAGCTACTGAGGAATTTTCTGCAGTGGATTTAGAATTTAATTATTAAAAAAATCGCACTCTTTTACCTTGATTTTATTCTAATTAAGAGTAAAGAATTATAGTTTATGTTATTTTCACAAGTAAAAGGACAAAACGGATTAATAAATAAAATGATTTCTGTGATAAACAGAAATCATTTTCCTCATGCCATACTTATAAGTGGGAAGGATGGATATGGCAATTTGGCTGTGGCTCTCTCTTTGGCTCAATATTTGTCTTGCACCAACAAACAAACAAAGGAGCAGTTAGTGGAACAAACCTCTCTTATGGCGGATGCTTGCGGGGAATGTCCTTCGTGTAAGAAATATGCCAAACTTTCTCACCCCGATTTGCATATATTTTTCCCCACAAGCACGACAACCAAAGTAAAAAAAGATGCCAAGTCCTCTGTGTTTATGGCTGAGTTTAGAGATTTTGTCTTATCAAATCAAGGTTATGGAGATATTAATGATTGGTTGGCTTTTATAGGAGCAGAAACCAAACAAGGTATTATCAATGTGGCAGATGCCGATGAAATAATATCTTTGCTAAGTATGAAAACATACGAATCTCAGTACAAAATAGTGGTGGTGTGGAATGTGGAGAGAATGAACGTGCAAGCAAGTAACACGATACTAAAAATATTGGAAGAGCCCTTCCCTAACACTGTATTTATTTTTACGACTGAGCATAGAGACAAAATTCTTCCCACCATATTGTCAAGGGTTCAACAAATAAATCTTAACAAACTTGACGACTCTATTATAGAGCAAGAAGTAAGGAAACTTCACCCTGATTTTTCGGACTCGGATGTAAAAAGAGAAGTTATGTTAAGTGAAGGCAACCTCATCAATATACAAGCCTCAAATATGGAAAGAATGCAGGAATACTTTCAACTTTTTATAGAAGTTAATAAACTTGCATTTGGTTTTAGAAAAGATATAGCATCCATAATTGATTTTGTAGGTAGGTTTGGTAAGTTTAACAAAGAGAAACAAAAGCATTTTCTGTCCTATTACCTAAAAACAATAGACAAGTGTTGGCAATATAATTTGGGTATTCCTATGATACAACATCCTTTGGAAATGGCTAATGATAAATTTAAGTCAAACTTCCCTAAATTCATAACCATACACAATTTAGAGGGTATATTTAGCGTTATGGAAAAGGCACAGAAAAATATAGATAGCAACGCCAATGCAAATATTAACCTAACCAATATGATAATAAAGTTAGGTATGCAATTTGAGAAAAGATAGAATATAATATAATATGGATAAAAATACGGATACGGAGCAAATACAGATACTACAAAATACTGAACAAGCAGAGCAGGAAGCAAAAACATCTTTTCAGAAAGAGAATAGGGAGAAGACCAAAAATATAAACAGGATGATGCAAGAGGATTCTCAGATGTTTTTGCCTGAGCAGTTTGTTCACCCTTACTTTGACGAAGACCCTACACTTGGTTTGCAAAAAAAAGATTATCAAGAATCACCTACTCTTTCGCGTGGTTGCCATAATACGCCACAATCTTACAAAACTATAAGCACACAAGAGAGAAATTCTTGTGAAAAATTACACGTTTGTAATTGGATGCACGATATAAAACCACCATCTGCACAAGGATATTTTGATTTTGTAGAAGTTAGATTCAAAAATTCACACAAAGATTTTTTTAAAATCCCTGAAGGGTTAGAAATAACAGAAGGAGATATTGTTGCAGTAGAAGGTACGCCGGGACATGATATAGGTATAGTTTCTCTTGCGGGAGAGTTGTGTCGCATACAAATGAAAAAGAAAAAAGGTTTTAATATCAATAATGCCAAAAAGTTATACCGCAGAGCCAAATCCACAGATATAGAAAAATGGTTGGAGGTAATAAAGAAAGAGGAAAAAGCACTTTTTATTACGAGAACAATGGCTTTGAAGGAAAATCTTGATATGAAAATCAATGATGTAGAATTTCAAGGTGATGGTACTAAAGCCATTTTTTATTATACAGCAAACGATAGAGTGGATTTTAGGCAGTTGATAAAATCTCTTGCCGAGGCGTTTCATATACGTATAGAGATGAAACAGATAGGTACTCGACAGGAGGCTTCGCGTTTGGGAGGCATAGGTACTTGTGGAAGAGAATTGTGTTGCTCAACATGGCTTAATAATTTTTCCTCTGTAGGAACTTCCATTGCTAAGGCACAACAACTTTTTCCCAATCCTCAGAAATTAGCCGGTCAGTGTGGTAAATTAAAATGCTGTCTTAATTACGAATACGATGTTTATCAAGATGCTTTAAAACATTGCCCAGAAACAGGTGTTAATATAGAAACGATAAAAGGCAGGGGTATCTACCACAAGATAGATATTTTGGCAAGAGTTTTTTGGTATTCGTACGAAGGAAACTCAGAACTTATTCCTATAAGTGCTGATAATGTAAGAAAGATGATAGATTTAAATAAAAGGGGAAAACGACCAGAGGACTTAGAGTCGTTTAAACTCAATACTTTATCAAAAACAAAAAATGAGTAAAATAAAAAAACATATTTATTTCCTTGTCCTTTTGGTTGTTGTTTTGTCTTCTTGTAACTCGGATTTGTTGTTTGACAAAAATGAAAAGATAAAAGACAGTACGTGGAACATTTTTGACAAAAAAACGTTTAAAGTAAAGATAGAAGATAAGGATAGAGTTGATTTGTATAAATTTGCTATAAATATTACTAACAACAATCAATACAAGTATAACAACATATACTTCTTTCTAACAACAATATATCCTGATGGCAAAATAAGTGTAAAGGATACTATAGAGTGTGAATTGGTAAGAGAGGATGGAAAATGGAAAGGGAGCAATATGTTTGGTGTGATAGACAATAGATTTTGGTTTGCACAAAAGGTGGATTTTAAGCAAAAGGGCACTTATACTTTTCGTTTGGAGCAAGCAACAAAAGATACCAATCTTGTGGGTGTAAAGTCGGTTGGGCTACATATAGAAAAGATGTCGGAATAATAAAAACGTAAAACAATATGCAAAATAGGGGAATAAAAACAAAGACAATTGACAACTCTGCAAAGAAATACGTAAAATGTATGTGGATAACTTATGGTGTTTTTTTGTTTGTTGTAGTTGGTTTTTTTACGTTGCTTTCTTTGGGGTGTTTGGGATTTATGCCTTCGTTTGAGCAATTGGAAAACCCTAATAGCAACCTTGCCTCCGAGATTCTTTCCGACCAAGGAGAATTGTTAGGATACATAGGTATAGAAAATCGTACAAACATAGATTACAAAGAATTACCACCCTCTCTTATCAATGCATTGAAAGCCACAGAGGATGTTCGTTTTGAAAAACATAGTGGAATAGATACACGAAGTCTTTTTAGAGTATTGATAAAAACCATAATAGGAGGTCAAAATACGGGAGGAGGGAGTACTATTACTCAACAATTGGCAAAAAATCTTTTTCCTCGAAACAAAGGTTCCAAATTCTCCACCGCTTTTGCCAAATTAAAAGAATGGGTTGTTGCCGTTAAATTAGAGAGGCGTTATTCCAAACAGGAGATAATATCCATGTACTTAAATACTGTGGATTACGGCTCTAATTCCTTTGGTATAAAAACGGCCGCCAATACTTTTTTTTCTGTATTGCCAAAGGATTTGAAACCACAAGAATCTGCCGTATTGGTTGGTTTATTAAAAGCACCTACTACTTATAACCCCGTTAGACACAACCAAAAATCAAGGGAAAGAAGAAACGTAGTGCTTTCTCAAATGCACAAACATCATTATTTGACCGATGAGGAGTTTAACACTTACTATAATTCTGAATTGATAACTCGCTATAACCCAGCGACCCAAGACAGAGGCGTAGGCACTTATTTTAGAGAAAAGGTAAGGCAGTTTATGAATGAATGGTGTAAAACTCACTATAAAAACAACGGAGAAAGATATGATGTTTATAGGGATGGGTTGAGAATATATACAACCTTAAATTATGATATGCAAAAAAATGCGGAGCAAGCCGTAGAAACTCATTTCAAGGAAATGCAAGCCAACTTTTTCAAACAATGTAAGGGTAGAAAATCTGCTCCATTTACGGGCATATCACAGGAGAATATAAACAAATATTACGACCAGGCCATGAAATCTTCTGATAGATACAATAACATGGTAAGGGAGGGTGCTACGGAAAGGCAAATCAAAGAAGTATTTAATACTCCTACAGAGATGGATGTATTTACATGGAATGGAGAAAAAGATACTATAATGACCCCTATGGATTCCATAAAATACTACAAGTATTTTCTTAATACGGGAATGGTTTCCATAGAGCCACAAACAGGACATATAAAAGTATATGTAGGAGGTATAAATTACAAATACTTCAAATTTGACAATGCTACCCTTGGTAGAAGACAAATAGGTTCTACTTTCAAGCCCTTTGTATATGCATGTGCAATGAAAGATAGCGAAATTCTACCTTGTTTTCAAATAGAAAATTCTCCTGTAACTTTTCCTGAGTACGACAATTGGACGCCAAAAAATTCCACTCATGCTCGTGAGGGAGAAATGGTTAATCTAAAATGGGCTTTGGCTAATTCGGTCAATTATGTTTCTGCTGCACTTATGAAAGATTACACCTCACCAAATAGTGTTATAAACCTTGTAAGGCAGATGGGCATAAAAAGTCCTATACAAGCCGTGCCGTCTATTTGTTTGGGAACTCCGGATTTAACCGTTATGGAGATGGCAGGAGCAATGGCAACTTTTGTAAATCAAGGCGTTCATAAACAACCTGTTTTTATAACTAAGATAACCAACAACAAAGGCATTGTTTTAGAGACCTTTACTTCCAAAAGCAATGTGGCTTTGGATGAAAAAACTTCTTATTTGGTCGTGGATTTGATGAAAGGAGTTGTGGATGGAGGCACTGGGTCAAGGTTGAGATACAAGTATGGAATAAAAAGCACCATAGCGGGCAAAACGGGAACTACTGACAATAATTCTGACGGATGGTTTATAGGACTTAATCCAAAACTTGCCTCCGCCATTTGGGTGGGAGGAGAATATCGTAGCATACATTTTGCCTCAATGACGTGGGGCCAAGGTGCCGCTATGGCATTGCCTGTCTATGGTTATTTTATGGCAAAATGTGAGAAGAATCCAAAACTTGGTTTTTATCAAGGCAGTTTTATCAAACCTTCGGACTTAGAATTTGAGGACGATTGCAATGCTTCGGAATCGGGAGCAAGTTCTGGCGGAGATACCATCTCTGTAGGCACTTCAGGAGAATACAACAAAGAATGGTAAAACGTTTTTTTTATATGATTTTATAATTTTGCGAATACAGTAGTTTTTTTGTGTGTATGAAACCTTTAGCAGAAATACTTAGACCTCAGAATTTGGATGACTATCTTGGACAGCAACATTTGGTTGGCAAAGGTGCTATTCTTCGCAATGCTATAGAAAAAGGACAAATTCCCTCTATGATACTTTGGGGACCTCCAGGAGTAGGCAAAACCACTCTTGCCAATATAATAGCCTCCACTCTTACTTTGCCTTTCTTTTCTTTGTCTGCCATAAATTCAGGAGTCAAGGAAGTTAGAGAAGTAATAGATAGAGCCAAACAGTATGGAAATAATAGTATATTGTTTATAGACGAAATACATCGTTTTTCCAAATCTCAACAAGATTCTCTGCTTGGAGCAGTAGAAAAAGGAATAGTAACCCTTATAGGAGCAACAACAGAGAACCCCTCTTTTGAGGTTATAAGTCCTTTGCTTTCTCGTTGTCAGGTATATATATTAAAGGAATTAGATAGGAAGGAATTGGAAAGCCTACTTGACAAAGCCAAAAATTATATAGAAAAAACCGAAGGACGCAAAATTGACTTAGAACAAACAGAGGCTTTGCTAAGAATAAGCGGAGGAGATGCAAGGAAGTTGCTTAATGCTTTTGAAATGGTATGTTCTCAAAGCAAAGGTCACTTGTCTATTACCAATGATTTGGTAAAAAATATTATTCAGCAAAATTTGACTATATACGACAAAAAGGGAGAAAATCATTACAATATAATTTCTGCTTTTATAAAAAGTATGAGAGGTTCCGACCCTAATGGAGCGGTATATTGGTTGGCTCGTATGATAGAAGCAGGAGAAGACCCTTTGTTTATTGCTCGGCGTATGCTTATACTTGCCTCTGAGGACATAGGGAACGCCAATCCTAATGCTTTACTTTTGGCAAATACTTGTTTTGAGGCTTGTAACAAAATAGGCTATCCCGAGTGTAGAATAATTCTTTCTCAAACCGCCATATATCTTGCCACTTCACCCAAAAGTAACGCTTCTTATCTTGCAATAGATAATGCGCTATCTGAGGTAAAACACAGCGGAGATTTGCCCGTTCCTTTGCATCTTAGAAACGCACCAACCAAACTAATGAAACAAATAGGATATGGTGACAACTATAAATATGCCCATGATTATGAAGGCAACTTTGTTAAGCAACAATTTCTGCCTGATAAACTGCAAGGAAAAATTTTATATCAACCTCAAGACAATCAAAAAGAAAAACAAATCCTTTTATCTTTGCAAAACAAATGGAAAGGTGTTTATAATTATTGATAATTTGTAAAAAAAGAATTATGCTTAAACGAATACTTATTTTTTTAGTTGCATCTTTTTGTGCTTTATCGGTTTTTTGCCAACCGCCATTGCCTACACATGGTAGTAAGAACAATGCGGGTAATAAGCAGGGATGTGTGATAGAAATAGACGAAAATGGCAATGTAATCAATTTTCCCTTAACCCCTGCCACAAGTCTTTTGCTTGTAATGGGTGCAACTTCTTTATACTACAGAATAAAAAGAAATAATAAAAATCAATAAACAACAAGAGATATGAAAAG
>JAUNWC010000279.1 GCA_030540495.1 Bacteroidota bacterium | reverse complement strand
AAATGGTTGTCGTTATTAGTACTGTATGCCTGTAATTCTGCAACACGAGGTGCAAAGATTTCTTCGGATATCATTGAGTATGATTTTGGAAAGATAAAAAGATACGGTGATGGCTCCTATATTTTTAAAATAAAAAACGAAGGAGATAAACCGTTAATTGTAACAAAAGTTTCTTCTTCTTGTGGTTGCACTACTGTATCTTGGACAAATAAACCTATAAATGTAAAAGATTCTGGGTATGTAAAGGTAGAGTATAACACACATATTCTGTGAGAGTTTTATAAAACCATAGTTGTAAAAAGCAATGCTGTAAATACACCTTCCTATATTCTAAAAATCAAAGGAGAAGTTATAGAATAACTGATATTTATCGGAATTTGCAGTAATTTTGCATAACGATAAAATATTATTTTTTTATGCTAACACAAGAAGAAATAGAAAGATATATAAGACAAATACAAATACCTTCCTTTGGTCAAGTAGGACAGATAAAACTCAAACAAGCAAAGATTTTGGTTGTGGGTTTAGGAGGTTTGGGAAGCGTAGCAAGTGTTTATTTGGTGGCCGCCGGCATTGGTACTGTGGGCATTATGGACAAAGACAAAGTCACTTTGCACAATCTTCAAAGGCAAGTTCTTTATAGAGAAGACCAAGAAGGAGAAAGCAAACTTGTTCTTGCTCAGAAATCTTTACAAAAACTTAATTCAAAAGTAAAAATCAATGCTTACGAATGTTTCTTAACCAACGACAACGCAAAAGAAATTATAAAAGAATATGACATAGTTTTGGACTGCACCGATAATTACTCTACTCGTTATCTTATCAATGATACTTGCGTAGAACTTGGCAAACCCTTTATCTATGGAACGATAGGAGATACAAAGGGACAAATGGCGGTTTTTAACTATGGCGACAAGCCTGCTAATTACAGAGACCTCTATCCAAAAGAAGAACTTCTAAAAAAACAAGGCAATATAAACAAAGGCGTGCTTGGAGTTCTACCTTCGGTTATTGCCTCTTTGCAGGTCAATGAAGTTGTTAAGATGGTTACCAACCTTGGCGAGGTAATGAAAGATACTTTATTTATGATAGACCTTCTTACCTTAGAAACACTTAAATTCAGAATACAAAGAAGAGATTTATAAAAGTCTTTTTTGTAGTCTTCTTTCCCTAAAAACAAGATAAATAGTACATAAGGTTGCTAACACATCGGCAATAGGAGCGGCAAACCAAACACCATTGACACCTATAAAGTTAGGTAAAACTAATAGTATAGGTATCAAAAATATTGCCTGCCTTGTAAGAGAAAGAAATAAGGCTTTTTTTGGTTGTCCCATAGAGGCAAAGAAGTTTGTGCCTATCACAGCCATACCCACAACCCAGAAAGCACACATATTTTTATGAAAACCATCTATTGTTATGCTTATCAATTCTTTATCCAAAGCACTATTATCCGAGGCAAACAAACGAGTAATTTGATAAGGGAAAATTTCACAAATCAAACTGCCCAATATGGTTATAATCAAAGCACATTTAACCGTAAGAAAGAAAGTATCCCACATTCTTTTGTAATTCTTGGCTCCAAAATTATAAGCAACAATGGGTTGCATTCCTTGAGAAAAACCTAAGACTATCATAAAGAACAAAAAGGCTATTCTGTTTATAATAGAAAAGGCTCCAACATACAAATCGCCTCCGTATTTTAACAAATTGTAATTTTGTAAAACCACTATAAAACAGCCTGCTGCATTGGTGCAAAAATTAGGCGAGCCTATGGAAAAAGAACGCTTGACAATCTGCATATCCAAATGAAATTTATCTTTTTCCAAATATACAACTCTGTCTCTTCTCAAAAACAGATAGAACAAAATCAAACAACAAATAGTCTGTGCTATAACCGTTGCCCAAGCCGCTCCAGCCACTCCCATATCAAAGACAAAGATAAACAAAGGAGCAAGAATGATGTTTATAACTACGGAGATAAAAGTCATATTCATAGCCGTAACGGGATAACCACTAACTCTAAGAATGGAGTTGAGCCCCAAATACATATGAGCAAACACATTGCCAATAAGAATAACAGTCATATATTCTTTGGCAGCAGGCATTGTTTGAGCACTTGCTCCAAAAAATATAAGTATCGGCTCTAAGAATATAATCCCAACTATGCTAAATAAAATTCCAAGTATTAGATTAAGAATTATAACATTAGAAAGTACCACGCGGGCTTTTTCATAATTCTTTTCACCCAAATAAATAGAACACAAAACACTTGCTCCCACACCCACCAAGGCTCCAAAAGCAGCCGCCAAATTCATAAAAGGACTTGTAAGCCCCACACCAGCAATATTATAAGCACCCAAATGACCTATAAAAATACCATCCACAATATTGTACATAGAGGAGTCAATGGTGGCCGCTATGGC
>JAUNWC010000011.1 GCA_030540495.1 Bacteroidota bacterium | reverse complement strand
ATCCATTGTTTATCGTATGATTATCCAACCCTAAGATTTCAAACTGTTCGGGGCAATATTTGTTCATAAAGGTAACAGGTACTCCCATCTCTCCCTTATAATCACTCGGAATTGCATCCGTATAAGGTACCTCTATGGCATCATAGTTATCGTATTTCAAATAACCCTTTTCTCTTATCTCTTTGTGCCGAGAAAATTTAAGATTATCCTCCATTGTCATAAGTTGCAAAGGCTGATGCCTTTTATGTATATCCAAGTTAGTAAACCAACAAATATTTCTAAATTTTACTAAATCTGTATCTTTATCATAAACACCTTTTGCAAAGTCTTTTACAACAGGTGTTTTAAAATAAGCATTTCCATTATTAAAACCATATCCAAGCCAAAGTTTATCTTCTTTTATTAGTTTAAAGATTTCTTTATATGTTATGGCGTTTTGACTACCGATAATAATAAACTTCTTATCATATTCTGTTAGTTGAGCAACATATTCTCTAAAAAGAGAAAAAGGAGGGTTGGTTACCACTATATCGGCTTGTTGCAAAAGTTCAATACACTCTTTGCTCCTAAAATCTCCATTTTCTTTTAACTCGGTTATTATATTGCCTTGCTTTAACAATAGTTGTATGTCTGTCAAATCCACTGCTCCGTCTTTATTAAAATCCTCTACCTTATCCACTATCATTTTATAGGCAATGCGTTGTTTTTCTTCTTTTTCCTCTGAGCCAAAAAGAGATAACTCCTTGCCCGCAATAGGCGAGCCACTATAACAGGTACAAATAAGTTTTTTGAGATTAAAAAAATTGAAATTCAATACAAAAAACTTAAAGAAGTTGCTCTCGTATGGGTCATCGCAATTGCACAGAATTGTCTTGCCATTGAAATGCTCCCTATAATGAAACAACTCCCTTTCTATATCCGACAACTGAGTATAAAATTCGTCCTTTTTTGCCTTTGCTGCCAAATGTAAATTTGTATTTCCTGCCATAAATCTTTTTTTTCTTGCAAAGATAGAAAAAAAAACTGCAAGCATTCACAAACTGGTAGTAAAAATTAAATAAGGCTTGATTGTTCCATCAAGAAAATAGAAAAAATCTATATCTGTTCCAAAAGTTATATTATTCCTTTAGTTTGGTATCTATTATTATGGTAGTAGGTCCATCGTTTTGAATACTAACATTCATCAAGGCTCCAAATTCTCCCTGTGGTATGGGCTTGCCAAGTTTGCTTTCCAATACTTGCACAAATTTCTTGTACATAGGCAAGGAAATATTTGGCACAGAGGCTCTAAGGTAAGAAGGGCGGTTGCCTTTTTTGGTAGAAGCAAACAAAGTGAATTGGCTAACAACCAAAATCTCTTGTCCTACATCCAAAACGCTTTTATTCATCACTCCATTTTCATCATCAAAAATACGAAGATTTACTATCTTGTTACTTAGCCACTCTATATCACCGTCTGTGTCCGTATCTTCCACTGCCACAAATATCAGCATACCTTTACCTATTTTGGCTATTTGCTTATTTTCTACGCTAACGCTTGATTCAAAAACTCTTTGTATTACTACTCTCATTGCTTAACAAATCAATATTGTTGCAAAATTAGTCTTTTATTGTGAAAGCAACAATTTAATAAAGGAAATTTTTATGTAACTTTGCAGAAAAGTAAGGATGGTATTCTTATAAAAAAAATAAGATTTGGAAAGAGGAAGAAAAGATTTATGGCAAAAAGAAATATTCCCACAGTAGCAATGATTTATGATTTTGACGGAACATTGGCTCCAGGCAATATGCAGGAGTTTGGTTTTATACAAGCCGTGCAGAAAAATAAGAACGAATTTTGGGAAAAGAGCAATCAAATGGCAGAGGAAAACGATGCAGATAGTATATTGTGCTATATGTATTCTATGATAAAGGATGCGACCTATTATGGAGTGGGACGAAGTAAGGAAAGTTTTGAGGGGTTTGGAAAAAATGTAAAATTCTTTGCGGGGGTTGAGCAGTGGTTTCATCTGATAAACCAATATGGAAAAGCAAAAGGCTTGGAAGTAAAACATTATATTATTTCCTCTGGGCTAAAAGAGATGATAGAGGGAACAAGCATAGCAAAGGAATTTGAATATATTTATGCCAGTTCTTTTCTTTATGATAACAATGGCGTTGCTGTTTGGCCAGGAGTTGCCGTAAATTATACAACCAAAACTCAATTTCTCTTTAAGATAAACAAAGGAATAAAAGAAATAAGCGATAACAATAAAATAAACGACTTTGTACCCGAAGGTCAAAGACCTGTTCCCTTTGAACGTATGATATATTTTGGGGACGGACAAACAGATATTCCTTGTATGAAAATGGTTAAGGTACATGGCGGACATTCCGTAGCCTTATATGATAAGCCTCAAAAGAAAAATACAGCACTAAAATTGATAAAAGACGATAGGGTTAATTTTGTTTGCCATTCTGATTACACAGAAGGCAAAGAACTTTATAAAGTTGTAACAACAATATTAGACAAGATAAAAGCAGATTTTGATTTTAATCTTTTGCTTGAAAAACATCAAAACAAACAATAATTTTTTTTAAAACAAATAATATGGATTACCCTTCTTTATATTTAGAAAAAGTAATAAATGAATTTGCTAAATTGCCCGGCGTTGGGAGAAAAACAGCCTTGCGTTATGCATTCTATCTTTTGAAAGAAGAGAAAGAGTATGCCCATGCGCTCTCTTCCTCCATATTGCAATTAAAAGAAGAGATAAAACTTTGCAAACATTGTTTTTCCATCTCAGATACAGAGGAATGTAATGTTTGTAAGGACGAAAAAAGAGACCATTCTCTTGTTTGTGTTGTGGAGAATATAAGAGAGATTATGGCAATAGAAAATACCAATCAATACAGAGGAATTTATCATGTTTTGGGAGGAGTTATTTCGCCCATAGATGGCATTAGTCCAAAGGATATACGCATTAATGAACTTTTGCAAAGAATAGAAAAAGAAGATATAAAAGAAATTATACTCGCCCTGCCAACAACTATGAATGGAGATACAACTTGTTTTTATATAAATAAATTATTGAAAGATAAGAATGTACAAGTATCTATTTTGGCAAGAGGTGTGGCCATAGGGGACAATATAGAATATGTTGATGAAATAACACTTGGTCGTTCCATTACCAACAGACTTCCATTTGAGAAAATATATTCCAATTAAAAGATTGTGCTTTGACTTGGAACGAATATTTTTTTGTACCTTTGCAAAAGGTTAAAAGGTTTGTAATGTATATCAAAATTGGATACTGAATGGAAGCATTTATTTTAGACTTAGCAATAATACTTATTTTAGGTTCTGTTTTTGCCCTCTTATGTAAAATACTCAAACAACCCATAGTCTTGGGATACATAGTGGCAGGATTTATAGCAGGACCACATTTCTCTTTTTTCAAAACGGTTGCCCCAGAGGACATACAAACTTGGGCAGATATTGGTGTAATATTCCTTTTGTTTGGAGGAGGATTGGAGTTTTCTTTCAAAAAATTGGTCAATAGTGGCAAAGTAGCCGGCACAGCCATAGCCGTTGAAATACTAACTTTGCCTTTATTAGGCTTCTTGGTTAGCAAATATATTATAGGTTGGACAAGTGCAGATAGTTTGCTTATGGGCTGTGTGCTTATTTCTTCTTCTACTGCGGTTATCTTCAAAGCTTTTTCTGAACTTGGTTTGCAAAAAAAGAAAACAGCAGGAATAGTTTTTGGTATTTCTGTTTTTGAGGATTTGTATTCCATTATTCTTATGGTAATAGTTACCACCTTTGCGGTTAGCAAACATTTTGAAGGAGGACAATTATTAGAAGTTATTATAAAATTGGTCTTCTTTCTTATTGTGTGGGTTATTTTTGGTATATATCTTATTCCTACTTTTTTCAAAAAAATAAAATCCTATCTTAATGACGAAATTCTTCTTTTGGTTTCCATAGGTTTGTGTCTTACAATGGTGGTATTTTCTACAAAGGTAGGTTTTTCGGCTTCGTTGGGAGCCTTTATAATGGGTTCGCTTTTGGCAGAAACATTGGAGCAAGAGAGAATAGAAAGAATAGTTACTCCGATAAAAGACCTTTTTGGTGCTATATTTTTTGTTTCTGTGGGTATGATGGTCAATCCTACTATATTGGTAAGTAATTTTTCTGCTATCATCCTTATAACCTTAACTCTAATATTTGGCAAAATGATATTCACTACCTTAGGAGTAAGGCTTGCGGGCGAAAATATGAAAACCTCTTTACAGAGTGGTTTGTCTCTTGCTCAGATGGGAGAATTTTCTTTTATTGTGGCTAACTTGGGTATAAGCCTTGGAGTAATTTCTTCGACTGTCTATTCTGTGGCTATTGCCGTATCGGCTATTTCCACCTTTACCACTCCTTATTGCATACGTTTGTCTGCTCCGGCTTACGGAGTAATAGAATCCATAGTACCAAACCGTTGGCACAACCTTCTCTACCCTTCCTCTGAACCAAAGGATTTGAAAACTTCTTCTGTTTGGCGACAATTCCTACAAACCTATTTCTCAAGGCTTGGAATCTATGTTATAATATGCATAGCAATATCCTTGCTTTCCTTTACTTTTGGAGTTCAGTTTGCTACATCAGGCGAGCAACAATTTCTAAAAAGACTCGTACTATCTGTTGCCACATTGGGAGTTTTGGCTATCTTCTTGCGTCCTATGATTCACAACCAAGGCAAACAAGCAAATCTTTTTCTTTCCCTATGGACAAGCGATACAAACAATAGGTTTTTTCTTTCTTTTTTGATAGTGGTAAGATATATTGTTGCTTTCTTGTTTGTGTGTATGGTTATAAACAGATATTGGGCTTTGCCTACATATATTATTCTTATAGCGGCAGTTGTTTTCTTTGGGCTTATCTTTCATTCAAAAAGACTTATGCGATTTTATTGGTCAATGGAAAGTAGGTTTGTCAAAAATTTTAACGCAAGACAAATTATGCAACAAATGAATCAAGAAGAGGGTAATATGAACGAGGTCAATAACCTGCATTGGATAGACCAAAATGTCAATGTTGCTCCTTTTACTCTTACAGAAGACTCCGAATTGGATGGTGTTACTCTTAAAAACCTGAATTTTAGAAAGAAATATAATGTTCTTGTTATTTCTGTGCAAAGAATGGGCAAACAATTAAATTTCCCAGACGGCGATTTTGTTCTCAAAAAGAAAGACAGACTTTTGTTGTTAGGCTCGTTTTATAATCTAAGATACTTGGATTTGGACTACGATACTTTGATTATGGATTATAATGAGGTAGAAGTACTTAATGATTTCAATCAGAAACAAAACAATAACCCTAACTCCAAAATCAATTGTTTGATTTTCCGTATAGCCAAAGACTCTGATTGGATAGGCAAGTCTTTAATAGATTCTTCTCTGATAAAGGACAAATGTATGGTTATTGCAATAGAAAGAAATGATGCTCCAATAGTTAACCCCTCCTCGCACGTTGTTTTTGAAGAAAACGACTTTGTTTGGGTTATGGGAGACAAAAAAATATTGTACAGACTTTTAGAAAAAAATTATTTTACAAACATATAAACAAAAGGCTTTTATTCTCAACTTATAACAATTTATATATAAATAGGGAGAAAAACTTTAGTTTTTCTCCCTTAGTTTGTTGATTTATTTTGGTTTATTAGTCGCCAAGTGTTGCAACCATAACGGCTTTGATGGTATGCATACGATTTTCAGCCTCATCAAATACTATTGAAGCCTCTGATTCAAATACTTCCTCAGTAACCTCTATGCCGTCAAGACCAAATTGCGCATGAACATCTCTTCCAACCTTTGTTTCCAAATTGTGATAAGCAGGAAGGCAGTGCATAAATTTGCATTTTGGATTGCCAGTCATAGCCATCATTTCCTTATTTACTTGATAAGGTTTTAGCATATCTATTCTTTCTTTCCATACCTCAGCAGGTTCTCCCATAGATACCCAAACATCTGTGTAAAGAAAATCACAACCCTTTACCCCTGTTTTTACATCGTCAGTAATAGTAAGAGTTGCGCCTGTTTCTTCTGCTATTTTTTTGCAAGTATCAACCAATTCCTTAGATGGTTGCAAAGCCTTTGGAGCAACGATTCTTACGTCCATACCCATTTTTACTCCACCTACCATAAGAGAGTTACCCATATTGTAACGAGCATCTCCTATATAAGCATAAGTTACTTGGTTAAGAGGCTTATCTACGTGCTCTGACATAGTAAGAAAGTCTGCCAAAATCTGAGTAGGGTGAAATTCGTTGGTCAAACCATTCCATACAGGTACGCCTGCATACTCTGCCAACTCCTCCACTATCTTTTGTTCAAATCCCCTGTACTCTATGCCGTCAAACATACGTCCAAGAACTCTTGCAGTGTCTTTCATAGACTCTTTGACACCTATTTGTGAACCAGAAGGTCCAAGATAAGTAACCTGAGCACCTTGATCGTGAGCAGCAACCTCAAAAGCACATCTTGTACGAGTGGAAGTTTTCTCAAATACTAAGGCAATATTCTTACCTGTCAAAGTTGGTTTCTCTGTGCCAGCATATTTTGCTCTTTTAAGGTCTCTTGCCAAATCTAACATATATTGAATTTCCTTTGGAGTAAAATCCAATAACTTCAAAAAGTTTCTGTTTCTTAAATTGAATGCCATGTTTTTTCTTTTTTTATTGTTAATATATATTTTTCTTTATTTCTAATTGTCTAAAAATAATAACACTTTGTGGAAAAATTCTTTGCAAAAATACAACTTTTATTTGAATCAAAGATTAGTATTGCTATTATTTTATACACAAGCCTCTTGTAAAGAAAAGTTGCTAAAATCTTTGATAACCTTTTTTACCTTTGTTAATAGAGCCTCTTTGGGATTGGTGGTGGATAGAGCAATAACTTCCATACCGGCTTTTTGCCCTGCCTCTATGCCCGCAAAACTATCCTCAAAAACCAAACAAGCCTCCGCCCTTACTCCGCATTTTCTGGCTCCAAGCAAATAACAATCGGGAGCAGGTTTTGCGTGTTTTACGTCTGTGGCTATAACCATAAGAGGAAAAAAAGTTTTGATTTCTGGGCATTTTTCCACAACGGTTTGCATTTTTATAGCGTCCGAAGAGGTTACAAGACAAGTTTTTATTCCCTCGTTTTGCAAAGAAAGTATAAATTCTTTTACCCCTTCTATGTAAGGAAAAGTCATTTGTTTTTCCATTTCATACAATTCTGTTTCTATTGTTTTCCAATCCTCCTTATGCTCGGCAAAGTATTGTGAAAGAATATCCTCTATTGAATGTCCTTTGATAACAGAGGCAAAATCCTCTTTCTCGGGAAAATATCTTTTGCCAACAGAAGTCCAAAACTTTGTATAATGGTTTTCCGTATCAAAAACCACTCCGTCCAAATCAAAAAGCACAGCCTCTATTTTCATATAAATTAGGTTTTGTTAATAGGTTAAACGGTTTCTAAAATCATTGCGTTTTTCGTATTTCAAATCTTGCAACATACTTGCTTTAACAGAAATGCCAAAATTCCACCCCTGACGAGGACCAAAAGGTATCCAATTCATACGCAACTCCCAACAATGCAAATCTCTGTAAAAATCCAAACTTGTGTAAGTATAATCCTTGTTAATGAAATCATAGCCTGTGTTGAAACCTATTTTCCATTTGTCTGTGGCGTTAATAGTACCCGAAACAGAGAGCGTTGCCGATTCGTTGGTTTGATAACCTGCTAATGCCACGATATAAGAAGACAATTTGGAATAATGAGCCGAGATGGTAAAATCCCAAGGAATGGAAAAATCAACTACATCGGGCAGAATTTCATTGTTGTTTATAAAAGGAGAATAAGCCAACTCTGTAGGAGATACTTTGTCTTTTAAGTCATCTTTGTTCTTGCTCTTTTGGTTCAAATGCCAAGAAAGAGAAAGAGTCCATTGTGCCGATTGTTTTTGAAAAAGTTTGCGATGTTTAGACCATAAAAATTCTTTGGTAATATAGTTGTTGCTGTCCAAAACATATGGAGTAAAGGAGGCAGAATAATTGACTACCAATCTTTCCAAAAGAGTAGTACGTGCCGAAAGTCTCAAAGGTTGCCAATTGCAACTATCTTTTGCCAAATCATAGCCAGTGGAAAGGGAAAGATTTTCCAAGAGTTTTAGTTTTCTTGTTCCTGTGATGGTATCGGAATTATCTTTTATTTTCATTTCCAAAGAGTTGTTTAAAGTAAAGGTAAGCACACCTGATTTGCCATTTGGCACCGAGCCATAAACTCCGTCTTCGGTTTTGGAGTAATAAACTTTTTTGCCTTCTTTGTCTATATAGAAGTCATAGAAACCAAGAGAAGGAGAGGAAAAATCAGGAGTAAAACTAAAAGACAATACAGGGTTAAAAACATGACGAATGGCTTTTATATATCCTTTTTTGAAAGAAAACATACCATATATTCTTGTATTCAATCCCGAGGAGAAAGAAACATCTCTATTGGTTATAAAACCATAAACAGTGTCTTTGTCTATAAGGTCAGTTTCGGGATTATAAGCCTTGTGAGTAGATTTTAGATACCAACGAGCATTGTAGTCTATGGAATTAGTCCAATTCAGGTATTTGAAAACCTTAGTACTGTGTTGTATGGGTATATAGTGCTTTATTCCATTGTTCATTTTATTGTACCAATCGTCCTTAAAAAGCAAAGAATCATATGTTTGTATTTGGTTGATAAGGTTCATACGATAGGCTATGGTTATTTCCTCGTACCAACGAGTTTTGCCTTTGGCTTTTTTGCGTTTAAAGGGATGAAATTGCGAGGAAGAAAGAGCCAAAGAAGGCAAGTCCAAACTTATGTATTTTGTGTTAGCATTGTAACTTTCTCCCAAATTAACCGAAAGGTTCCAATTATCTCCCAAACGGGTGGAAAAGGCAATGGATGAGGTGGTTGTGTTGGTTAGGTAGTCGGACAAGGAAGTAGTATATTGATTGTATTTGCTACTTACAAGATTGACATTAGCCGAAAAGGTTCTATATGGGTGAGCCTTAGAGTCTTGAGTATGTGTCCATTGAATTTTGAAATCTCTTTGCGAAGTCCAAGAAGATGTGTTTTTTATTCCCGTATGATTTTCCTCAAAACGAATCAAAAATTTGCCACTATACTTATAACGTTTTGCATAGTTGGACTGCAAGTCTATGGCGTATGAAAGATTGGTATAAATATCTCCTCTTGCGGCAAGGTCTATATAGTCGTTAAAGGCAAAATACCAACCAAGGTTTCTTAGATAATAACCTCTGTTGCTTGCGTGTCCATATGTAGGCATTAGAAGACCTGATTTTTGCTCGCTTGTTATGGGAAAATAGCCAAAAGGCAAAGCCAAAGGCATAGGAATATCTGCTATGGAAAGCCAAGTTGTACCGGTTACTATTTTGTCTTGTACTTTGATTTCTGCTTTATTGAAATTGATACCAAAGTGAGGGTTTTCTTCATTGTCGCAAGTGGTAAACATTCCATTGCGAACAAACATAGTAGAGTCGTTTATTTTTTTTATCTTTTCTCCATGCAAGTAGCCTTCTTGCTCTTTGGTAAACATATTAAAGATAAGTCCCTTTTCTGTGTCAAAGTTATATCTTAGTTCCTTGCTTTTGTATTCGTCTTGCCCATCTTTGAAAACAGGGTGTTGGCTATCTTGGTTTGCAGAGTCTTTTATAGGCATAGCCCAAAGAGAAGAAGAATCAAAATTTATAGTTATGTAGCCAGAGGCAAGGTCTATCTTTTTTTGTTGAACGTTGGCTTTGTTGTACAAAAACACCCGCGAGGAGTCTAAGTCAAAAGATATGGAGTCGTTTGCCGAATAGGTTACGCGGTCTTTTATAGCGTTTTTGCTTTTGCGTATGGAGGTAGGTTGGGCAACGGTTGAGTCAGATTCTGTGGCAACACTATCTGCAACAACAAGACTAACAGTATCAAAAGAAAGTATGGAAATATAGTCATTGCCTCTGCTGTTTTTGGCACAAAAACACAACAAAGTCAATACCACTAAGCAATAAATATTTATATATTTTCTTTTCTCCAACTTGTTATTCCAATTAAAAATACTATCTTTGCCAATTAGTTTGCAAAGGTAATATTTTTTTATATTTTACAGAAAAATAGATGAAGGAAGATAGATTATGTTATAGTATTTTGTGTTTTTGTGTCCTTATTTTATCTTGTTTTGTGAGCTTTTCTCAGCAAGAACGCTCAAAAAATGTTTTTGACAAGGTAGTAATAGACGCAGGGCATGGAGGCAACAAACCGGGAGCCATAGGCAGTAAATACAAAGAAAAAGATGTTACCCTTGCCGTGTCCATAAAGTTGGGCAAACTTATCAATGAAAATCTCAAAAGTGTAAAAGTTTATTATACCCGAGTTATAGACCAAGACATAGATTTATATAAGCGTTCTTCGGTTGCAAACAAGATAAATGCCGACCTTTTTATTTCCATACATTGCAATTCTGCTACCAATAAAAACGCTGCAGGAACAGAAACATACGCTATGGGATTGGGAAAAACGGAAAGCAACCTTGAAGTAGCCAAAAAAGAAAACGCTGAAATACTAACAGAAAAAGGTTCTTTGGAAAATTATCAAGGTTTTGACCTTAATTCTCCTGAGGGAGATATTCTTATGTCTTTGTATCAAAATGCTTACTTGCAAAGTTCTTTGGACTTTGCCGCAAAGATTCAAAATCAATATACCAAGCATGTTCCTATGAAATCCCGAGGCGTACATCAAGCCAATTTTGTGGTATTGTGGAAAGCGGCAATGCCGGCAGTACTTACCGAGATAGGCTTTATTTCCAATCCAAAGGAAGAGGAATACATAGGTTCCGAATATGGTCAGTGGGTTATTGCTGCTTGTATTTTTAGGGCTATATGTGAGTATAGAAACAAAGTAGATAACCTTAAAGACGAAATACTTTCTGTGGAGCAACTTATACCTCAGGAGGTAAAAGAGCAAGAGGCTATAAGAAAACAAAACGAACTTATTGCTCAAAAACAAAAAGAAGAAGAAAGGAAGCAACAGGCACAACAGCAACAAGAGAAACAAATACAACAACAGGAAAAACTCAATGAAGAGAAAAAACAACAAGAACAAAACTCTGGTGTGGATTTGGTCTATAGGATACAATTCCTTTCCTCTCCAAATCAATTAAAAAACGATGATTCGCGTTTGCAAGGATTGGAAGATGTGTTTGCTTATTCTGAAAACGGAGCATGGAAATATACTGCTGGTATTTTTGCCACTACTTCTGAGGCTTTGACTTATCAAAAACAAGTTAGAGAAAAGTATGGCGATGCTTTTGTTGTGGCTTTTTATGATGGCAAAAGGGTATCTATGGTGGAGGCAAAAAGGCTTTCTTCACAAAAGAAGTAATTTTTATTAAAATAAATATAAGGAATAATGAAACTAAGAAACGAAACTCAAATAGGTATTGCTGTATTGATAACTTTTATTGTCTTAATATTGGGTATCAATTTTTTGAAAGGCAAGTCTATTTTCTCTGGACAAAAAACCTATTATGCCATATATGATGATGTAACAGGAATGCACGAAAGTTCATATGTATATATCAATGGTATGAAGGTGGGGTATGTTGTCAAAATTTCTCCTATGAACAAAAAAAATAGCCAATTCCTTATAGAGTTATCGGTGGATAAGAAAATAGAAATACCAAAGGATAGTCGCTTAACTATGTTTGCCTCAGGGCTTATGAGCGGTCAGGCTCTTAGAATAGATTTAGGACAATCTGCCTCTTTGTTACAAGCAAAAGATACTATGCGGGGAGGAGCCGAGGCGGGTTTGATAGACGAACTTGCTCCAATGACAGAAAATTTGTCTTCTATTCTTAGACGTATAGACACTTTGACCAATACACTAAACCGCACAATAGACAATCAAGCAAAGCAAAACATACAAATAACTCTTGCAAACATCAATCAAATAACTCAAAGACTTAACTCCATTGCTAACAATGTGGATAACCTTGTGGCAAAGGACAAAAGTAAGTTAGATGCCATAGTTTCTAATGTGGAGAGTATAACCAAAAACTTTGCTGATAACAATCAAGCAATAAGCGATATTATCTCTCGTTTTGATAAGATTACTTCCGAAGTAGAGAAACAAAACATAGGCTCTACTCTTGCAAGTGTGAAATCTTCTTTGGAAAATATCAATTCCATGCTAAACAAAATAGAGAGAGGTGAGGGCAATATAGGTTTGTTGCTTTCTGATGAAAACCTTTATAAAAACATAACCAATGCTGCCAAAGATTTAGACGAATTGATATTGGATTTGAAGAAAAATCCAAAGAAATACATCAACGTTTCTGTATTCTAAGCAGTAAGGTTGCTTTTGTTGTATTGTAAAACAAAACGCTTTCTTGTAAAAATATAATACAACGACAAGCCTAACACGTGCACAAGAGCAACTAAAATAAAAGCATAGTAGTAACTAAAATGCTCGGCAATAAAACCTCCTGCAAGTATTCCTATACCTACGCCAACATCCCAAGAAGTTAATAGAGTGGAATTGGCTGTGCCTCTTTCGTTGTGGTTGGCTACTTTTATTATCATATTCTGAAAAGCAGGATACATATGCCCATTGCCCAAACCTATCAGTAGAGCAGAAAGATAATATAAAAAGTGTGTAGGGAAAAAGGCAAAAATAACATAGCCAAAAGTAGATATTACAATACCTATAAAGGCGTTTTGCAATAGTTTGCCTTCTTTTAAGGCTTTGTTTCCCTGTAAGCGAGAGAGAATTAGTCCTAAGGACAGAAGCATAAAATATGTGCCGGTGCCTGTGGTAATGCCCAAAGTTTCTTTGCTGTAAATAGCAAGATAATTGCTCAAAACACCATAACAGAAACTAAAAAACACCATATTAAGAGCCAAGAACCAACCTTTGAGAAGAAAAAATCGGTCTAAGGATATTTTGTTTGTGTTTTTTATTATTTCTTTTTGAGGTATCTTTATGGAGTAAGCACTAATAAGATCTATAAGAGCAAAAACGATAGCAAGCCAAAAAAGTATGTCAAAGTTTTTGGTATATTTGTAGATAAAAACGCCAATGGTAGGAGCCAAAGCAGAGGCTATATTATTGCTAAGTCCATAAAAACCTATGCCTTCATTCCTCCGAGAAGAAGGCAAAACATCTATAGCAACAGTGCTATTTGCCACAGTACAGGCTCCAAAAGGAGAGCCGTGCAAAGTTCTTATTATGGCAAACAAAACCAAAGAACTTGCAAGTAAATATCCCGCAAAACAAACCGAATAAATAAGAAAACACAGAACAAGAACTTTTTTTCTGTTAAAAGAATCTACAATATAACCACTAAAAGGTCTAAATATCAATGCCGCTAATACATAACCTGAAAGAACAAAGCCAATAACATCTTTGCTTGCAAAAAAATGCTCGCTAAGATACAAGGGCAACAAAGGAGTTAGTAAGTAGAAAGCAAAGAATAAGTTAAAATTTGCCAACATTACTTTTATATATTCACTATTCCAAAGTTTTTCTTGTTTCTCTCTCATAGCAATATTTTTATATAAAAAAAGATGCAAACACTTTCGCATTGCACCTTTTTCAAACTTGCGCTCCCACTAGGACTTGAACCTAGGACCCCATGATTAACAGTCATGTGCTCTAACCAACTGAGCTACGGAAGCGTGTTCCCTTTTAAACTTTTGCAAAATTAGACAATGTTTCCGATATGACCAAACTTTTTTTAACTTTTTTTGTAATTATTTTTTATATCTTCGCTTAATACTCTGTAAAACAAAAAGATAAATAGTGTATTTTTTTTGATAAATAAAAGGCACAGGCACAGCCTCTTTTATAGACACATAAGCGTAGGCACAGCCTGTTTTTAGTAAAACAAAAGGTAAAAGCTTTACCCTCCTATTACAACCTATGCTAACCTATAGGAGCCAAAGGCTCCAACCTATAATAACCTATGCTAGCCTATAACAA
>JAUNWC010000010.1 GCA_030540495.1 Bacteroidota bacterium | reverse complement strand
CTACTTTGAGAGCCTTTGGAATAGACAACATAGAAATAGAAGTAAATTGTGAGGAGTTGCCTATTTTGGACGGAAGTGCAAGGTATTGGTTAGAATTGTTGAAAAAAGCAGAGGTAACAGAGCAAGACAAACCCAAGAAAATCTATAAGATACGAGAGCCTATACACTATGTTTCTTCGGATGGTAAAAGCGAATATTGGGCGTTACCCTCCGACAGATTTTCTGTGGATTGTATCATAGATTTTGATTCCTCTTTGATAGGTACACAAATGGCAGAAATAAAAGATTTGCAAGATTTTGAAAAAGATTTTTCCACTTGCAGAACCTTTGTTTTTCTTTCGGAAATACTTCCTTTGGTACAACACAACCTTATAAAAGGGGGAGATTTAAGCAATGCTATTATTTTTGTGGATAAGGTTTTGGAAAAAGATTTGCAAGAAAAAATTGCCTCTTTTTTCAACAAAAATACCGCTGAGATAAAAGTAGAAAAAGGAGTGTTGAACAATATTCAACTTAATTTTGATAACGAGCCTGCAAGACACAAACTAATGGATTTCATTGGGGATATTTCTCTTGCAGGAATGAATATAGAGGGACATTTTATTGTTAAGCGTCCCGGACATACAAATAACAAACTTTTTACACAAAAACTAAAAAATACAATGGAAAATCAAAATGCTTTGCCGGTTTATGACCCTACTAAAGCTCCTGTGTTTGATACTATGGAGATAAGAAAACGTTTGCCACATCGTTTCCCTATGTTATTGGTAGATAAAATTATAGAAGTTGGCGAGGATTATGTTGTAGGTCTAAAAAATGTTACTGCCAATGAAGATTTCTTTAATGGACATTTTCCTAATGAGCCAGTAATGCCGGGAGTACTTATTGTGGAGGCTTTGGGACAAACGGGAGGTTTGTTGGTACTAAGCAACATTAAGGACGGAGAGAAATACAACACTTATTTTATGAAATTTGAGGACGTAAAGTTCCGTCATAAAGTGGTGCCGGGCGATACTCTTTTGATGAAACTTTCTTTGGTAGAGCCTATTAGAAGAGGTATAGTAAAAATGAAAGGTATTGCTTACGTGGGTAATACCATTTGTGTTGAAGCAGTATTGATGGCTATGGTTGCAAAAGCATAGTTGTTGCAAAAAAAAGAATATTCTAAGCATGGAAAATATGTATTTTTTGAGCGAAAAAGCCACCTTGGGCAAAAACGTGAAGATAGAGCCTTTTGCTGTTATCTATGATGATGTGGTGATAGGCGACAATTGTAGCATAGGAGCGGGTGCAGTACTTTTTCCGGGAGTAAGAATGGGAAACAATTGTAGAGTTTTTCCCGGAGCAAGCATAGGAGCAATTCCCCAAGATTTGAAATTTGATGGAGAATACACCACTGTAGAGATAGGTAATAACAATACTATAAGAGAATATGTTACAATAAACAGAGGCACGGCTGTAAGTGGCAAAACAGTTGTAGGAGATAACAATCTTATAATGGCTTATGTACATATAGCACATGATTGCATAGTAGGAAGCAACTGTGTTTTGGCAAACAATACAACTCTTGCTGGTCATATAATCATAGAAGACTATGTTATCACAGGAGGAATGTCTGCCATACATCAGTTTGTGCATGTTGGTCAGCATGCCATAATGGCTGGAGGGTCTTTGGTAGATAAGGATATACCTCCTTTTGTTAAGGTGGGCAAATTTCCTGTCTCCTATTGTGGAGTAAATTCTGTGGGCTTGCATAGACGTGGTTTCTCACAAGAAGAAATAAATGAAATACAATCCATATATAGAATAGTTTTTCAAAGTGGTTTGTTGTACAGCAGAGCCTTGGAAGAAATCAAATCTTTGAAACAAACAAAATTCACAAACATAATAGCAACCTTTATGGAAAAAGCCGACAGAGGCTTGATTAGAGGTTTTAATTCTGTGGAGACTCGTTCATAAAGAAAATATATTTTACCTTTGCGAACAAAACGCTTTTGGTATTAGAATAGATATTTTTTTTAAATTTTATTTGTAAGTTTATAAAAAAAAGAGAACCTTTCTTTATTCTTGTAAGAAAAAGAAAGGCTTTTCTCTTGTATTATTGGGCTATTCTTTGCCGAAAAAGAATTTGCGATTTATTACTCTATGTTTGGAAGAGAAAATAAACCAATCTAACAAAAGCAACAACAAACCTACAAAAGCAAAAAGATAAGCCACGCTGTTATAATCTCTGTAAGCCAAAGCCGTATATTCCTGTTTGTCCATTTTTTTTACGGCTTTTACTATTGCATTAAGTCCAAGAGAAGTTTTATCTGCCCTTGTGTAAATACCTTTGCCCTCAGAGGCTATTTGTTTAAGCATATCTTCATTTAGTTTGCTTACAACTATGTTGCCTTTCTTGTCTCGCTTGTATTGAGTATTGCCGTTTTCGTCCATTACGGGAATATTTGCTCCTTGTGGGTTGCCTATTCCTATGCAATTGACACTTATACCTTGTTTTGCTATATCTTCCACAATATTAAAAGACTCGGGTTGGTTGTCCTCTCCATCTGATATCAGTATAATGGTGCGGGAGTTGTTTTTTGTTTTATTTTCTCCAAAGGTTTGTGCTGCTATGGAAAGTGCTTGCTCTATGTTTGTGCCTTGGTGAGATATAAGTTCTGTACTTATAACATCACAAAACATCCTTGCTGTGGCATAATCTGAGGTCAAAGGCAGAAAAGTATAAGCCGAGCCAGCAAAAAGAACTATTCCTATTTTGTCGTTTTGCATTTGGGAAATAAGTTGTCCAAGGGCAAGTTTTGCTTTTTCCAAACGATTAGGCGTAAGGTCTTGGGCAAGCATAGAGTTAGAAACATCCAAACATATGATTATCTCACTTCCTTTCTTGTTTTGTTTGTCTAATGTGGAGGCTATTTGTGGGTTGCTTGCTGCCATAACTACAAAGATATATGCCAAACAAAGAAGAATAAATTTAAGCCTTTGCTTACCAAAAGACAAAAGAGGTATGACCTGGTTTTGCAAAGAAAAATCTATTGCTTGGTTTAGTTGTTTTTTCTTCTTGTGTTGCAAAAGAACAAACAACAATACTCCTATTGGCACAATCAAAAGAAATAATAATATACTTGGATTCTCAAACCTAAACATAGTCTAATACTTTATTTTTAATACTCCATACCTTAGAATACTTTCCAAAAGCAAAATTATTACTACCCACAAACACAGCAAATAAGCATCATCGTTGTTCTTTTTGTAAAGAGAGGTTTTTATTATATTCTTTTCCAATTTGTCTATCTCCTCAAATATTCTTTTTAAGGAACCTTCTTCTGTGCTACGAAAGTACTTGCCTTTGGTTTTTTGTGCTATTTTTTTTAACAATTCTTCGTCTATCTGTGTTTCTATATTTTGTTTTTGTACTCCAAAGGCTGTAGGTATGCTTATGGATGCTATACCTGTGGAGCCTATGCCTATGGTGTAAACTCTAATGGAGTATTTTTTGGCTAATAATATAGCAGCCTCTGGGTCTATTTGTCCTGTGTTATTTACTCCGTCTGTAAGCAAGATTATGGTTTTGCTTTGAGAAGAAGAGTTTTTTATTCTTTCTATGGCTACACTCAGCCCGTCTCCTATTGCTGTGCCATCGGCAAGTTTACCAAGTCCCGCCTTTGAAAGCAAATCAATTAAAACTTCGTGGTCTGTGGTGGGTGGACATTGAGTAAAAGCCTCTCCTGAGAAAACTACCAAACCTATTTCATCTGTTTTTCGTTTCTGTATGAAATCTTTGGCTACTTGTTTGGCATTTTCCAAGTGATTGGGCTTAAAATCCTTCACCAACATAGAAGGTGAAACATCCAAAGCCAATACAACGTCTATGCCCATAGACTCTTTGTCATATTTGGAAAAAGAAAAATGAGGACGTGCCAAGGCTATTATCAACAAAGTCAAAGCCAAAACTCTTAACCAATCGGGTAGAAGACGCAAACGTATTCTCCAGGTTTTGTTTGCCACCAATAATTGAGAAAAATCAGAGTATTTGATGTAAGCATAGCGAGAGTTATCCTTCTTTATAAGCCAAAACACAAGCAAAGGCACAATCAATAGTAACAAAAGAAAATATGGATAAGAAAAAGAAATTAAACTCATTGTCTTGCCTCCTCTTCTTTGTTTTTATCCACGTCTTCCGATAAAGTTATATGCCCGTTAGAAATAACAAAATCTTTTGCTTTTTTCATTGTATCAATATTTTCTGTATCCATAGGTTGATGTTTAGCAAACTTTACCAAATCTGCTATTTCAAACAAACTCCTTACTTTGCTTATATCTTCCAATGAAAGTTTTTTTGCCCGTAGTCCATCAATGATTTGTCTTGAGGTCATTTCAAAAGCATTGATGCCAAATCTTCTAAAAATATATCTCCAAACTATATCGGTTAGTAGAATATAGTGTTGTTTGGTTTGTTGGTTTGCTATGTAGTTTGCTTTGCTCAGTGCCTCCAAAGATTTCAGTGCCTCTTCATCTTCACGCTCTAATGTTATCTTAGGCGAAGTCTCGTGCAATTCTTTGTTGCTTTTTCTCTTTCTAATGTATCTTATTAGATATATAATCAATAATATTACTCCTGCTAAGGCTATTACTAATAGAGACACAAAGGCAACTTCCTCAAATGTTATCGGAGCCTTTCTTATACCTTTCAGTTCCTTTGCTTCTATGTTTATAGTATCTATTACAGGGTGGTTGATTTTTATGGTAGGAGAAGAAACTATATAAAGATTTTGTCCTGTGCTTTGTTTGTAAATAGAGTATTCGGGCAAGGTTATTTCACCATTGGCAAAGGAAGTAAAAACAAGATTGTATACTAATTCGTTTTGAGAAGTATCTGTATTTTGAGAAATAAGAGTTAGAGTGTCCGAAAATTGAAAACTTGTGCTAAGAACGACTTTTGAATTTTGTTTTGGAATAGAAAAAGAATAATTAATCCTATCTCCTAACATATAAACCTGTTTATCTGTCTTGCCTACAATATGTTTTTGACTATAAGACAACACAGACAAACAAATAAATAATATATAAAACGCATACTTTTTCATTTTTCTCTTCTTGCAAATAATTTGATAAGGGCTTTGGTATAATCGTCAGTTGTCAATAATGATATATAGTCTATGCCCAATTTTCTTAGTGAGTTCTCAAACTCTTGTTTTTTCATTTCTCTATATTCTGAATAGCGTCTTACGGTCTTTTTGTCAGAAGTATCTACCCAAACGTTTTGCTTGCTCTCTGCATCTTTCATAAACACCAAACCAAGATTAGGCAAAGTATTTTCCATAATATCATTAACTATAATGGAGCAAACATCGTGTTTTCTTGCAAATATGGACAAACTTTTGCCTACTTGTCCAAAACCATCGGTAATAAAGAAACAAGTACAGCGTTTTTTTATCACATTGTTTATGTATTCAAAAGGTTTGTGAAAAGAAGTAGCCTCTCCTTTACCTTCCCAAGATAGCATTTCTCTAATAATTCTAAGACAATGAGCAGTGCCTTTTTTGGGAGGAATAAATTTTTCCACCTTATCAGAAAAAAGGATTGCTCCTACTTTGTCATTATTAGAAATGGCTGAAAAGGCTATTGTTGCCGCTATCTCTGTTATTACTTCTGATTTCAACTCACCTTTGGAGGCAAAAAACACCGAGCCACTAACATCAACCATAAGCATAATGGTCATTTCTCTTTCCTCTTCAAACACTTTGACGAAAGGTTTGTTCAATCTTACTGAAACATTCCAATCTATGCTCCTAACCTCATCGCCGTAGGCATACTCTCTAACTTCAGAAAAAGACATTCCTCTTCCTTTGAAAGCACTGCGATACTGCCCAGAGAAAACATCCCTTGATAAGCCTTTGGCTCTGATTTCTATTTTATGAACTTTTTTTAGTAAATCGCTCTTCATGGTGTTTTATAGTTCATAGTTATTGAAGAAACAAAAATATTCTTTTGTTTTATTTATGGAACATCCACGCTGTTTATGATTTCGTTAAGTATATCAACACTTGTTATATTTTCAGCCTCAGCCTCGTAGGTCAAACCTATTCTGTGTCGCATAACATCTTTTGCTATGGCTATAACATCCTCTGGCACCACATAACCTCTTCTGTTTATGAAAGCAAAAGCCCTTGCAGCCAAAGCCAAACAGATACTTGCCCTTGGAGAGCCTCCAAAAGCAATAAAAGGTTTTAGTTTTTCCAACTTATATTGTTCAGGATAGCGAGAAGCAAAAACTATATCGGTAATATAGTTCATTATTTTTTGGTCTATATAGACTTGCTTAACTATCTCTCTTGCTCGTTTTATATCTTCTTTGCTAACAACGGGCTTTACCTCATAAGTCGTTTTTGCTATCTTTTGTTTTAGAATTTCTCTCTCTTCTTCTATGGTTGGATAAGTAACCACTACTTTTAGCATAAATCTGTCCAATTGTGCCTCAGGTAAAGGGTATGTTCCCTCTTGCTCTATAGGGTTTTGAGTAGCCAATACAAGAAAAGGATTTTCCAACTCGTAGGTATTATCTCCAATAGTTACTTGTCTTTCTTGCATAGCCTCCAAAAGAGCCGACTGCACCTTTGCGGGAGCCCTGTTGATTTCGTCTGCAAGCACAAAGTTAGAAAAAATAGGTCCTTGTTTAACCACAAAACTACTATTTTGAGGGTTGTATATCATAGTGCCTATTATATCGGCAGGTAATAAATCGGGGGTAAATTGTATGCGCGAAAACTTAGCATCAATGCTTTTTGACAAAGAAGATATGGCAAGAGTCTTAGCCAATCCTGGCACTCCTTCCAAAAGTATATGCCCATTTGACAATAGTCCTATAAGCAAACGCTCCACCATATTCTTTTGTCCCACAATGGCTTTGCCCACTTCTTCGGTTATAAGGCCGACAAAAGCACTTTCTCTTTCTATTTCTCTGTTTAGTTGTGTTATATCCATAGTGTTGTATAGTGTATAAAGATATACACCTATAACGAAAAAACAAAATATTTAGTATAAAAATACTTATGGGTTTTTATTAGGTTAAGATAGGTTTTTTTAGGTTGGAGGCAAAAACCTCCTTATAGGTTGGGATAAGTTAGCATAGGTTGTTTTAGGTTAGCATAGGAGACTTTATAAGCGTATAACAAAAAGTAACGGCTTTGTCCTTATAGGTCAGCCTCAGGCTGTGTACTCTGCCTTCCTATCTTAACCTATGCTAACTTATTACAACTTATTATAACCTACAAGGAGTCTATGCCTTCCTATCTTATTGAACTATATTGATTATTTTTCCTAACTCCGTCCAAAAGTTATTGGATATTTGATTTTGGTTGATAACTTTGGTTTCTGTGTTCTTGGAGGCAAACAAGCCGTATCCGTTTACAATGTTAGAATACATTGGTTTGTAATTCAAGGAGTTTTCGGAGGCATTGTTTGTGGACATATAATCTGCCATATCCTTATTGCAACCATAGACACAGATAACAAAGTTCTGCATATTAGGAAGTTTTATAGAAGTTTGTCCTTTTTGAGTAAGTCCTTCTTTTAGTTTTTGTATAACATCATTTACGGTTATTCTTGTGTAGTTATCGCTTTGAGTAGCACCTGTAACAAGCCTTGACATCATAGTCATATCTATGGAGTCTATTTCTGTAGTTCCGTTTTTGCCATAGAAGAACTTTAAATTAAGTTGAAAACTCTTTGCTCTATTTACTTCTCTTGATGAGGTATTGTTGTAGCCTGACCAATGTATATCCTTAAATGCTGTTAGATTGTTGGATGTTTCTGCATTCTGAAACCTTAAATCCGTGCTTGTAATCTCAAATTCTGTTACCATGTGAGTAGAAGCCTTTGCGACTAAGCCGGTTTGGGTGTTTGTGATTTCTAATTTATAGAAAGGGTATTCTTGCAGTTGGTTTTTTGTTACGCAATAATAAATAGGAGTTTCTCCTCCTGCGAAACTTCCTTCGTCTTTTCCTCTTAAAGTGTAGGTTAGATTGTATGTTTTTTTTGCGTTAAGAGTGTCGTCCAAGGTATAGGCATATAGTTTTACCTCCAAATCCTCAGGTTTGTAATATATGCTATCTTTGTTTTTTGCATAGGTTAAGGCGTTTCCTGTGCCGAGAAAACACCTTTCTATTCTTGCAAAGGTGGTATCTGCATTTTTGTCCAAAATACAATAAACCATCATTTGCTCTTTGTAGTCGTCATTTGGGTCAAACTCTGTTTCACAACCAACAAAGCAAAAAGCCAACAAAAACCAACCAGCAAGCAATAAACACTTTTTCATAACCTACCAAATAATTCTTGTGCCACAATTTTCGTTGCCCAATTCTCCCGCCTCAGTTATAATACACTCTTTGCCACCATTTTTAACATAATAAAGAGCGGCGCGTATTTTTGGAGCCATACTTCCTTCCCCAAATTGTCCTTGTGTCAAATATTCCTCTGCTTGTTTTACCGTTAAAGTATTCAGAGCCATTTCTCCCTCTTTGTTATAATTGATATATACTTTTGGCACATCGGTTAGAATATAAAACTCATCTGCTCCTATCTCTACTGCTGTAAGAGCCGAAGCCAAATCTTTGTCTATTACTGCCTCAACTCCACAGATTTTATTGTCTTTTTCTACCACAGGAATACCGCCGCCACCAGCAGTAATTACCACATAACCCTCACAAGCAAGTTGTTTGGTCAATTGTACGTTTTCTATTTTTATAGGGGTAGGGGAGGCAACAACTTTTCTCCAGCCTCCGCGTTTAACATCTTCTTTGAAAATTGCGCCAGTGGTTTTTATATATTCGTCCTTTTGCTCTTTAGTATAATAAGGACCTACAGGTTTGGTGGGATTCTTAAAACCTTGGTCATTCTTATCTACCATTACCTGGGTTAGAAGTGCAACGACCTCTCTGTTCAATCCTTCTTTTCTTATTATGTTTCTAAGACACTGGTCTATCAAATAACCTATGGAGCCTTGTGTCTGTGCTCCGCAATAGTCCATAGGCATGGCTTCAACAGAAAATTGTTTTTTGCCTGCCTCGTTTTGTAAAAGAATATTGCCCACTTGAGGTCCATTGCCGTGTGCTATTACTATATTGTAATCTTTTTTTAGAAGATTGCTTATAGCATCACATGTAGTCATAACGTTTTTTATTTGCTCTGGGTAAGTTCCTTTCTCTTTGCTACGTATAAGAGCATTTCCGCCTAAGGCTATAACTGCTAATTTCTTCATACTTAATTTGTCAAAAAATGAGTGGCAAAGATACAAAAAAAATATATCATACAAATTTTTCCATCTGTTTTTAATGGGTTATAATAGGTTGAAATAGGTTAAAAAATAACTTGTGCTAACCTTTTTAACCTACAATAACCTATCTCAACCTATAAAAAACTTTGGTAAAGAATCTATTTTTGTAAAAAGTTTATTATCTTTGCATTCCGAATATGTAAAAAATAAATAAAAAGAAATAACATGTACAATCAGTTAATTTTAGCAATTAACCCCGGTAGCACTTCTACCAAAATAGCCGTGTTTGATGGTGAGAAAAAATTGTTTGACAAGAATATAAAACACCAAGCAGAAGAGTTAAAACCATTTGAGCATATTGCTGACCAATATGCTTTTAGAAAGAATTTGGTTTTGGCTGAAGTAAAGCAAGCCGGATTTAATATCAATGAATTTAAGATAATCATAGGCAGAGGCGGTCTTACCAAACCTACACAAGGTGGTATTTGGGCTGTTAATGATGCTATGATAGAGGATTTGAAAATAGGGGTACAAGGACAACATGCTTGTAATTTGGGTGGTTTGATAGCACACGAAATAGCACAAGAAATAGGTGTTGAGGCGGTTATAGCCGACCCAGGTATTACTGATGAAAGAGAGGAAATAGCAAAAATAAGTGGTCATCCTCTTATGCCAAGAAATTCCATTTTCCATTGTCTTAACCAAAAAGCGATTGCCCGCCGCTATATAAGAGAGCATCAGCCGGATAAAAAATACGAGGATATGAATCTTGTGGTTGTGCATCTTGGTGGTGGTATAAGTGTTGGAGCACACTATAAGGGGAAGGTTATTGACGTTAATCAAGCCTTAGATGGAGATGGTCCTTTTTCTCCAGAAAGAAGTGGTAGCGTACCTATGTCCAAACTTATTTCCTTATGTTTTAGCGGAGAATATACAGAAAAACAAATTCGCAAAATGATAGTGGGAGAAGGTGGTTTTGTGGCTTACTTGGGAACAAATGATGCTCTTACAGTAGAAATTGCTGCAAAGAACGGAGATGAAAAAGCCGCTTTTATTCAATCGGCTATGGCTTATCAGGTTGCAAAGGAAGTAGGAGCACAAGCAACAGTCTTACACGGCAAACCTGATGTTAAGAAAATTGACGCTATACTACTTACTGGAGGTATAGCATATGGCAAACCTTTTATTGAGGAACTTAAAGCGAGAATAGATTACCTTGCTCCTATTTATGTTTATCCAGGAGAGGATGAAATGGGTGCTTTGGCTATGAATGCGTCTATGTATTTGAACAAAGAACTTGAATGCCAAATATATCAATAGGATAGAATCTATTAAGGATGTAATAAGAGGGGTGAAAAAATTTTTTTCACCCCATTTTTGTTTTAGGTGTAACTTTTTCCCCTCCTTATTTGTTTTATAATAAAAATAAGAGGTAAAAACTTTATAAACACTCTATGACAGAAAAAGAATACAATGTTTGTGTAGATAAATATTCCGATGGAGTGTTTGCTTATTTGGTAAGAAATATGCGAGACGAACAAGTTGCCAAAGATGTTTTGCAAGATAGTTTTCTAAGCCTCTGGAAGAATAGAGCAAAGGTAGAGAAAGAAAAATCAAAATCTTTTCTCTTTACTGTGGCTCACAATTTTATGATAAATACTTTTAATTACAATAAAATTAGACAAAGAAATATAGAAACAGAAGAAATAACAGAGGACAAAGATTTTGAAAACAAAGATATGGTAAGGCACCTAACCGCTATCTTATCTCCGATGATGAAAGAATGTTTAATACTTAGGGATATAGAAGGTTTTGCTTACAAAGAAATTGCTCAAATGTTGAAAATAACTGAGGAAAATGTAAAGATAAATATCTTTCGTGCAAGAATAAAAATCAAACAATATGCGACTAAGGAAGGACAAAGAAATGAATAATATAAATAAAGAAAATATCTATGCTTATCTTTTGGATTTGGCAGAGGAAAGACTTAGCATAGAGGAGGAAAACAATGTTCTTTCTTTTATAGAAGAAAACAAAGAGTACAAAGAAATGTTGGCTTTGTATGACAAGGATTTTGTTTTGAAGGATACCTCTAAGGTAGTCTTTGGCAACAAAGAGACTTTAAAGTACAAAGCAGTTTTTCCTTATTGGAGAAGAGTGGTGGTTACAGTTTCTTGTGTGGCTGCTGCTTCTGTGTTGTTGATGATTTTATTAAGACCTGTTCAAAAAATGAATAACAATACCACATCTTGCAAACAATACATAGCAGAACAAAAACCACTAATACAACCAAATGCAAAATATAATATACAGCAAGCACAACCAATACCAACAAATAAAAAACAAAAAACAATAAAAATAAAACAAGAACTTGTTATTACTCAAGATAGTCTTCTGTATCAAAATACGCTTGCAAATTCTTCTCAAAATGAAACGATAATAGCAAAAGACATAGAGCCTATAATAGTAGAAAACAATTTGATAACAGAAAATACTTCTTCTGCTAATGATACTATATACATTATATATGCTGGTAGCAAAAAAGAGTTAAGTCCTTTGCAAAGAGTATCTAATTTCGTAGAAAAACATACCGATTGGGATATGATGCAAACGGTAAGCAATATAAAAGAAATGGTGGAAGAGGTAAAAGAAAAGAAAGAAAAATATTTTAGTTTTTAACAATAAAATTATACTACAATGAAAAAGAATTTTTTTAAAATCTTAACACTAATGATTGTCTTGGTATGTGGATTAAACTCCCAAGCACAAGATTATTTTGCTTTTAACAATGTGGATATCAAAGGAGATACCATAAAAATAGTTCGCAATGGAGATACCACCATCATAGTTAATGGCAATATGAAAACTTTTAACTTTGATACTACAATAGTTTTTGGCAATGATACTACTTTTTTTAAGGCTATGGTAATTGATAGTTTGTTGCATAAGAAGTATTTTGACAGATGGTGGGACGAGGATGAGGATTTTTTTGATAATGATTTAGACAAATTGGTAGAAGATTTGGGCAGATTGAAAAAAAGGTTTGAAGTTATGGAATACAAATCCAAAAACACCTCAACAAAAAAGAAAAGACGTAGATTTTGGAACTATGAATTTGATTTTACTTTTGGTTATGGTCCTTTGTCCTGGAGTAGTATGAATAGTAGCGATGATTTGTTCTCTTCGCCGGAGGGAGATTATGGTTTGAAGTTTTGGAGTGGTCAAAGATGGATGTTGGGATTTTATACCACGTTTTTCCCTGATGCATGGGTAAGTTTGCATAGTGGAATTGTCTATCAAAGCGATGTATTCAAATTTAGAAACAACGTTTTTTGGGATGGAGAAAACTCAGAAAGAATAATGTCAAGTGCTATTTCTAACAACTCCAAGATAGTGACAAGATATGTTTCCATTCCTTTGATAGCCTCCATTAACATAGGCAAGGCTTGGAAGAGCAATTTTGGTTTGGATGTGGGAGCCATAGGAGGATTGAATTTTAGGACATCGCACACGGGCTTTAAGACCAACTACAATCAATCAGGCAAGTACATAGAGGAGAGTTGGGGTACGAGATACAAAAACTTTAACAAATTTAAACTTGATGCTCATGTAGGTTTGCATTGGGGAAGTTTCCAAATATATTGTGAGCAAGCCCTTATTCCTATCTTCAAAGACAATACCGAAAAGGAACTATACCCATTTTCCTTTGGTCTTATGATAGGATTATAATAAAGTGTTTTTCATTGTTTTATCAGCATACTTATATTTATACTTTGTCGCAAAAAATGTCGCTCGTTTTTTGCGACTTTTTCCTTTAGAAAAGCAAACAAATAACAAAAAACATATATATTTGGTAGAAAATAAAATTATTTTGTAATTTTGCAAAGTATTGAACAAAATATATATTTTATTAAGACATGGGAGCAATTGCGATTATTGTTATATCTATAGTATGTGTGTTGTGCTTGTTTGTTATGGGGAATAGTTTTGTTAAACTTGTTAAGGAATTTGTGATTAATGAACAAAAAAAGACAATACTTGAAATTCAAAAAATATCAGAAAAAGAGGTTAGAAAAACTCTTACTCCAATTCAGTTGCAAGCATACGAGAGACTGGTACTTTTTTTGGAAAGAATCAAACCTGATAATCTTATAAGAAGGTGTTTCCAAACAGGAATGGATGCCAAATTGTTAAAAGACGTTATGATAAAAAACATAGAGAATGAATATGAACACAATCTTTCTCAGCAGTTATATATTTCTTCGGAATGTTGGTTAAGAATCAAAAATGCAAAGGAAGATTTGATAAATACACTTAATGTTTTAACCAATAAAATTGATGAAAAAACTACTCCCACTTCCTTTGCGGGAGAAATGTTTGAGCATCTTTCCAAAGGAGCCAACCAAATAGATTTGGCACAAGAATTTTTGAAACAAGAAATACAAACCAAATTTCAATAGCAAGAATAAAAATCAATATTTATAATTAACCTTTTTTTAAAAAACTAATAAAATATAATGGGAAATAAATTAAGTACTAAAAACAGCCTTAATTTTTTTAAGAAAAACAAAAAAGTATTGGCTATAACTTTTGTTGCAAGTGCAATAGTATCGGCTTGCATTTCATTATTATTGCCAAACTATTATAAATCTCAAGTACTATTGTTGCCAAGTGCAGTAAATTCTATTTCAAAGGCTATTTTGAATGAGGGAGATAAATTAGACCCCTATCTTTTTGGTACAGAAAAAGAAAGCGAATATATATTGGAAATGTTGGGAAGTTGGGAAATCATAGGCAAAACTTCAGAAAAATTTAAT
>JAUNWC010000278.1 GCA_030540495.1 Bacteroidota bacterium | reverse complement strand
GCGTTTTCACCCTCATACAAGTATAAAAGCAGGATATAATTTGCAAAGACGTTCATACTACAATCGTTCCATATTTAACACCACTTTTGGTTATAGTTGGAATTCCTCCGAGAAAAAATTCTTTTCCTTTATCCCTTTGGACATTAATTACGTAAATATGAATATTACCGACAATGCCTATCAAGAACTAATTAATAGCATGGGAAGAAGAATACGTTATCAAATGTCCGACCACTTTGTTATGGCTATGAGATATTCTTATGTATATAATGGTCAAATGGTTAATAACAAAAAGAATTTCAATTATTTTTCTTTTAACATAGAAACCTCTGGCAATGTGTTAGAAGCATATTCTTTGATATTCAATCAATCAAAAAATTTAGACGGAGATTACACTATCTTTAATATACCGTTTTCTCAATACATAAGAACCGATTTTGCTTTTATAAGATACAACTATATTACTCAAAAATCTTCTTTGGTCTATAAGATATACGGAGGCATTGGAGTACCTTATGGCAATGCGGAGGCTTTACCATACGAAAAAAGTTTTGTTGCTGGCGGAACCAACTCCCTTAGAGGCTGGCAACTAAGAGAATTAGGTCCCGGACATAGCAAACCACAAGGAGAAATGAAATATGACCGAGCGGGAGATATCGCCTTAGGAGCGAGCATAGAGTATAGATTTCCTTTGTTTGGACCATTTGAGGGTGCATCTTTTATAGATATGGGAAATATATGGACTCTTAACAATGTAACGGGTATGGAAGGCGGAAAAATAAGCAAAGATTTCTATAAAGAAATAGCCTCAGATATTGGTTTGGGGCTAAGATTGAATGCAAAAGTTTTTATTCTAAGGGTAGATTTTGCATTAAAAGTTTGGGACCCAAGCAAAGATTTAAAAGAGCGTTTTGTTTTAGACGAAGCAAAATTCAGAGATATAGCCATACAATTTGGAATAGGTTATCCATTCTAAAATTTTATTTATAAAAAAGAATATTAAGATATGAAGATAGGATTAATTGTTGCAATGCAAAAAGAAATGAAAGCCATAGCCTCGCTTTTGGAACATAAGCAAGAAATAAACACTCCTATATATAGGTATGTTACTGGGCAGATAGGCAACAATGAAATAATACTTATGCAATGTGGTATAGGCAAAGTTAATGCCGCTATGGGAACGGAGAATATGATAAACACTTTCTCGCCTGAGTTAATCCTATCCACAGGAGTAGCAGGAGGAACAGATAATAGTATGGAGCTTATGGATGCTGTTGTGTCTTCTCAATTAGCCTACCATGATGTTTTTTGTGGCGAAGAAAATCTTTTTGGGCAAGTACAAGGTATGCCCGCAAGATTTGAGGCTGATGAGAAGTTGGTTGCTGTGGCAAAGAAACTAAAATATAAACACAAAGTAAATTGCGGGCTAATGCTAACTGGAGATTGGTTTGTAACAAAGAAAGAAAAAATTTTGGAAATTCTATCTCTTTTCCCGGAGGCTATGGCTGTGGATATGGAAAGTACGGCTATTGCTCAGGTTTGTTATATAAGAAAGATTCCTTTTTGTGCTTTGAGGATAATAAGCGATATTCCTACAAAAGGCAATTCCACAACTCAATACAAAGATTTTTGGAATACATTGGCAGACAATTCTTTTGAACTTACCAAACAGTTTATTGAAAATTTATAATAAAAGTATTTAAAGAGTATCAATTATGGAAAAAATAGCAAGTTTTACTATCAACCATGAGAAACTTTTAAGAGGAATATATGTTTCTCGGAAAGATAAAGTTGGCAATGAAACCATAACCACTTTTGATATAAGAATGAAAGAGCCAAACAGAGAACAGGCCTTAGACTTAGGAGCAATACACACAATAGAACATTTGGCTGCAACTTTTCTAAGAAACAACAAAGAGTGGAAAGAAAGAATCGTTTATTGGGGTCCTATGGGATGTCTGACGGGCAACTATCTTATTCTAAGAGGAGATTTGGAAAGCAAAGATATAGTTGAGTTAATGAAAGAAACTTTTGAATTTGTGGCAAACTATAATGGAGAAATACCTGGGGCAACGCCAAAGGATTGTGGCAATTATCTTTTGCATAATTTGTTTTTGGCTAAGCAAGAAAGCAAAAAATACTTAGACGAGGTGCTAAACCATATCACACAAGCAAATCTAATCTATCCAAATAACTAAAAGAACTTATCTATAAAATAAATCAACAACAAATACGTTAAATTGTTATAAATCTATAATAGAATGAAAGTAAAATACACAATAATTGCACTCTGTCTAATAACCTTATTGTCTTTTTCGGCATGTGATAATTTTGAGGGAGAGCAAGAAATACCTTCTTATATAGAGGTTAAAGGACTAAAATTAGTAGAGAATCCTTCTTTTAACTATGAACAACAAGAGGGATTTCTTACAAGCGATATTACGGACGTTTGGG
>JAUNWC010000277.1 GCA_030540495.1 Bacteroidota bacterium | reverse complement strand
AAGCCTTTTGCTATGAAAGGACAAACTCTTTATTTGGAAAATGTTAATGATGAGTTGATTAACTATTTTTTTGTTGGAAATATAGCCAAACACGAAAAGGGGGATAAGAACAAGGTTACTTTCTATAAACTCAGCCGTATGAGTAAAGAAAAATTGTCTTCTTTGCAAGGCAAATGGTTTGTGGTTTTGGACTATGTGGCAGACCAATTTGCTTACAACAAAATTTATAAGGCAATGGAGGAAAGAAGAGATTTTTCTAAAATGCGTTACCCTTTTATGAAATTATTGATAGGAAATACTTCTGATACAATATTTTATGAATATCAAAATTTCTACAATCAGTATAATTTCCCTTTTACTCCTATGTCTTATTACAATGCGGCTAAAAACGAATATCCGCACGAAACATACGCTTTTGAGGACTTGAACCTAATAACTTACGACACCAATGCAAACTATGCCATAGTGCCACAACAACTTATAGGACAAAGGCTTACTCTTCCCGTGGTAACCGATGCAACAATAGAAAGATTGTATAACGGACAACGCTTGTATAATTATCCTGATGATAGCAGAAAGTATTCTTTTTTTGACTACCCAATAGCAAAAGCAAAGAACTTGCAAAACAAGACTTTTGAGGTAAAGGATGTGGCTTTTGATGCTGAAAGTTTAACAAATGTTTATTTAAAATTGGTACAGATAAATTCCAAAGACACAATATATTATAAATATCCTACAAAAAAGGAAAGACATCTTTTTGCCTTTGTTATAGATAGTTTTTACAAAAGGATAAAACAACAATACAAGGACAGAGAATTTATTGTTAGGGGAGATAAATTTCCTTTGGAAGTGATAGATATAAGAAGAAAACGCCCTCTGACTTTGCGACAAGGGGATGTTTTTCATTGTTTGGATGTGGTAGTAAGGGACGGCAAATTTCAATTATTGATGAGAACTTCCAAGGGTAGAAAGTTTTATATGCCAGAGGATTATGCCTTAGGGGATATGCTTTCATTTAACAAATATTTATCCACCGAAAAAATAGAAAAATACCGAGACACCTACCCTACTTACTATAAAGCCATTTGCCAAAAAGAACTTATTGCGGGTATGACTATTGATATGGTAGAGCAAAGTTGGGGCAAGCCAGAGCGTAGTGTAAAGACTAATTTTGACGGAAGCGACCAGCAATGGTTTAATATGGGAAATATTTATATTATATTTAAAAACAATGTATTGCATCGCGTTGCTATGATACCTAAGGAAATGAGATAAGTGTTGTTTCTATTATTTTTTCTACAAAACAAAAAAATATAAGGAAGAAAAAAATGAACGAGGAAGAAAGAGAAATATTAGAATTGGTAAATAGGTATGAAACTATGGTTGAGGGTGGTGAGAAATCGTGGTTTGATTCGTGTGATTTGTTGGAAATAATGGATTATTATGACGAGAAAGAGGAGGTGGAAAAATGGGAAGAGGTTGTAAAACGAGCATATAAGTTATTTCCTGAGGATGAGTCTGTTGTAATCAATATGGCTTCACTATATCTAAACCACGAAGAGTATTTGAAGGCAGAAAAACTTTTGAAATCTTTTTTGCAAACATGCCCTTCAGACGATGTTATGGATATGCTTGCAAGTGTTTATATAGAATCAAACTCCAACTTACAAGAGACTGAAAACATTCTTAACAATCTATTATCCAAGGATAAAAATAACACAAGATATATTTATTTGTTGGCAGAGTTGTGTATAAAAAAACAAGACTACAAACAAGCAGAGTCTTTGCTAAGGAGTATTTTGAGACAAACCCCAAATGATGAAGACTTGTTGTATTCCTATATGAAATGTGCTATAGACAAAGAAATGAGAACACTTGTATATAGTACGCTGACAGATATTACAGAGAATTATCCTTTTGAAGACGAGGTTTGGCTTTCTTTGGCTACATTGTACTTTGAGGACAATGACTTAGAAAAGGCTTTGGAGGCTATCAATTTTGCTATTGCCATAAATACAGAAGAAGAACTAAGGCATGCCATTAAGGCAGATATAGCAATTGCTTTATCTAATGAAGATACTTTTATAGAGGAGTCGCTTTTGGCAGTTAAGTAATACACTTATCCTTATTTTTATTATTAGGGAATATCAAATGTAAATCTATATAAGGAGAATTATAAAGAGGCTATAAAATACTACCAAAAGGCTTTAGAGTTTGAGAATATGGGAGTGGAATTGCCAAATTCTAACTTTGGAATTATAGAATGTTATCTTGAACTTGATGAGTACAAAATGGCTACTCGTTTTCTGCAAAAAGTAATACAAGCCAATTATTCTTCACAGAGTTACATAGATTTTGCTGTTAGACTTCACTCTCAGGGGTTTATAAAACTTAGTGAAGAAATATTTATAGAGTTTTTGGACGATGAGGATGAGGCGGTATCCTTAGTTGCCACTGTTTCTTTGG
>JAUNWC010000009.1 GCA_030540495.1 Bacteroidota bacterium | reverse complement strand
AACCTATAAGGAGGCTTTTGCCTCCAACCTATGCTAACCTAAAAAAGGAGGCTAAAGCCTCCAACATATTATAACCTATAAAAACTATTTATTATTTTAGGAATGCAAGTAGAATGCCGGCTGCAACTGCTGAACCAATAACACCCGCTACATTTGGTCCCATAGCGTGCATTAGTAGATAGTTCTTTTTGTCGTATTCCAAACCTACGTTATTACTTACTCTCGCCGCATCGGGTACTGCACTAACGCCAGAATTACCAATAAGAGGATTTATCTTATTGCCCTCCTTTAGAAATAGGTTCATTATCTTAGCAAACAAAACTCCAACGGTAGTTGCTATGATAAAAGAAAATGCACCTAAGGCAAATATACCAACACTTTTGCCTGTAAGGAAAGTTGTTGCCTGAGTGGAGCAACCAACAGTAAGACCTATTAATATGGTGCAGATATCTATAATAGCATTAGAAGCAGTATTTGCCAATCGTTTGGTAACCCCACTTTCTTTTAGCAAATTGCCAAAAAACAACATACCCAAAAGAGGAATACCCGACGGTACTATGGTACAAGTAAGAAGAAGTCCAATGATAGGGAAAACAACTTTTTCGGTTTTGGAAACCTGACGCGGAGGTTTCATTCTTATCAAACGTTCTTTTTGTGTTGTCAATGCTCGCATAATAGGAGGTTGAATAACGGGAACAAGTGCCATATAAGAATAAGCCGAAACGGCTATCGCTCCCATCAATTCTGGTGCAAGTTGTGAGGAAATAAATATGGCAGTAGGTCCATCCGCTCCTCCAATAATACCTATTGCACCTGCCTCGTTTGGCAAAAACCCAAGTGCAAGGGCTGCCATATAGGCTCCAAAAATACCGAACTGAGCAGCCGCTCCCAAAAGCATCAACTTAGGATTGCTTAATAAAGCAGAAAAGTCCGTCATAGCACCTATGCCAAGGAATATCAAAGGAGGATACCAACCATTTTGCACTCCATGGTAAAGGATATTTAGGACTGACCCCGTTTCGTATATACCAATTTTTAGTCCTGGAAAGAAAGGAATATTACCTATTAACATACCAAAACCTATAGGTATCAAAAGCATAGGCTCGTATTCTTTGGTTATTGCAAGCGTTATGAAAAAACAACCTATAAGTATCATTATAAGGTGTCCTATCTCAAAGTTTGCAAAAGAAGTATAGTGAAAAAATTGCGTAAGTTGAGAAGAAACAAAGTCCAAAAAGCCCATCTTCTCTCCCGTAGCCGCTGTTAAACTTACAAATAGTGATAACATAACTCTATTTCCTCCTCTACTCTATTGTTACCAAAACATCACCTTCCATAATAACATCGCCCTTTCTTACTCCTATGGATTTGATAACGCCATCTCTATCGGCATCTATTTGATTTTCCATCTTCATGGCTTCCAAAAGCATAAGTTTTTGCCCTACTTTTACGGTATCTCCCACATTGACAAAAACATCCAATATAGTACCAGGAAGAGGCGATTTGATACTATTGGCACCACCCGAAGTATGTTTAGGAGTAACTTTTTCGGTTGTTTGTGCTACTGATTGAGACGGAGAGGCCTGACGATTAGCCAAAACAACTTTCTTAGGCGTCTGTTTTATTTCCTTATCTACTTCTACCTGATAAGGCGTGCCGTTAAGTTCCAATTCTATGGTTTGTCCCTCAACACTTTTTATATCAACAGAATAATTTGTACCGTGTATTTTGAATTTATAACTTTTCATTTCTTTGTCTTTGTTTTATTGTCTTCTATAAACGTTCATATTATACATTTTGCTACTCCAAGGAGAATATCTTCTATTTACCTCTGTAATGGTAAGTATAGTATTTTCCTCATCGTGCAACTCTTCGTTATACATATATATTGCAGCGGCAATAGCGGCAAATTCATCTCCACTTATATACTTTTTCTTATCTTTTTCCTCTGTTTGAGAAGTATTTGCTACAACCTCTTTGACAGCAACGCTCTTATTTTTCTTTCTTGACTGAATTTTCATAAGAGTTTTTGCAAAGCCCATAAGTATAATAGAAATAATTATTAGGGCAAAAAACACCGTACACATTGCTATCATAGTTAAGCCCAAACCATAAGGGTCGTGCTCTTGTATTTGCTCTGCTTTTCTTGGTATTTTATATATTTTATAACTTGCCTCATTGGTGGACAGAGTATCTATATTAAAATGCTTAAATCCCTTAGAAACATCTATTGCAAAAACATTGAAGCCCGAAGGATTAAGCCCAGCCACATACAAACGTTTATTAATTTTATCAAATGAAAAGGCAGAGGCCGCTCCGGCAAACTTATTGGACATTTTGATAATATTGCCTTGCATATCCAAAACTCCTATATAAGAAGAGTCTCTATTGGAGGCAAGAAAAACTATATTATTATCATACAAGGCAACACTCTTTGGCTTGTATATGAATTGTACATCATGTCTGCCGACTTGCTTATCTATCAAAAAAGTACTTGTAATCTCATAACTATTGGCAGTACGAGACAATATGGCTATGGTATTCTCAGGAGTGTCTATCACTACCATCTGTTGAGTTTTGGAATCCACTGCAAAAGTTTGTGGTATCAATGGGTCTTCAAAAGCATTGCTTTCTTGCTCTTTGTTGCAAGATTCCTCAATGTTGGTATCTTGTGCAAAGGAAACAAAACCCATAAACACCATTAAAACAAAGGCAAGGAAAAACTTTTGTGTATTCTTTTTCATTGACTTATATGTTTTTTATAAAGGAATATTATCATGTTTTTTCATAGGGTTGCTATCCTTTTTGGTTGCTAAGGCTTGCAAGGCTCTAATTACACGAAAACGAGTATTTCTTGGCTCTATAACATCGTCTATATAACCATATTTTGCAGCGTTGTAAGGATTGGCAAACTTATCGTTGTACTCTTGTTCCTTTTGTGCCAAAAATTTGGCTTTTTCTTGCTCGTCTGTCATTGTTTTCAACTCACTACCATAAAGAATAGCGGCTGCACCTGAGGCTCCCATAACTGCCACCTGTGCGGTAGGCCAAGCATAATTGATATCTCCTCTAAGTTGTTTAGAGGACATAACATCGTGTGCTCCTCCATATGATTTTCTCAAAGTTACGGTAACTTTTGGCACAGTAGCCTCTCCGTATGCAAACAAAAGTTTGGCACCATTGGTTATAATTCCATTGTACTCTTGTCCTGTTCCACAAAGAAAGCCCGGCACATCAACTAAGGTTACAATAGGAATATTGAAAGCATCGCAGAAGCGAACAAATCTTGCACCTTTTCTTGATGAATTAATATCCAATACTCCAGCCATATATTTAGGTTGGTTAGCCACAATACCCACACTTGCACCATTGAAACGAGCAAAACCAACAACTATGTTTTGAGCATATTTTTCATGTACTTCAAAAAACTCTCCATTATCTACTATGGCAGTAATAACGTCTTTTACATCGTATGGCTTATTAGGGTTATCAGGCATAATGGAATTAAGACTATCTTCCAATCTGTCTATAGGGTCGGTGCAATTAATCAAAGGTGCTTCTTCCAAATTGTTGGAAGGTATGTAGGAAACAAGTTTTCTTATCATTTGTATTCCTTCTTGCTCAGTGTCCGAAACAAAATGAGCAACTCCACTCTTTGTAGCATGCACCATTGCTCCTCCAAGATTGGCATCAGTTACATCCTCGCCCGTAACGGTCTTTACTACCTTTGGTCCAGTAACAAACATATAAGAATTTTCCTTACTCATAAGAATAAAGTCTGTCAAAGCAGGAGAATAAACCGCACCTCCAGCACAAGGACCAAATACAGCAGAAATCTGAGGCACAACTCCTGAGGCAAGAATATTTCTTTCAAATATTTCAGCATAACCTGCAAGAGAATTAACCCCCTCTTGTATTCTTGCGCCACCAGAGTCGTTTAGACCTATAACAGGAGCACCTACTTTCATGGCTTGGTCCATAACCTTGCAAATCTTCTTTGCAAAGGTTTCACTCAAAGAGCCTCCGTATGCAGTGAAGTCTTGTGAAAACACATAAACCAAACGTCCATCTATGGTTCCATATCCAGTAACAACACCATCGGTAAGAATCTCTTTTTTCTCCATTCCAAAGTTGGTGCAACGATGGGTTACAAACATATCAAACTCCTCAAAACTTCCTTCGTCCAAAAGCAAATCTATACGTTCTCTTGCAGTAAGTTTGCCTTTGGAATGTTGCTTATCTATACCCTTTTGCCCACCGCCAAGTCTTGCCTGAGCCCTAAGGTCTAATAACTGTTTTATTTTTTCTTCAAAAGCCATATCTCTGTATTTTATATATTCTACACAACTATTTATTCACAACAAAATTCTGTCAAAACACCCAAAGTTGATTTTGGATGAAGGAAACCTATGTTTAGATTCTCTGCACCCTTTCTTGCTTGCTTGTCTATAAGACGCACGCCTTTTTCTTCTGCCTCTGTGAGTGCTTGATTGGTATCTTCCATTTTAAAAGCCACATGATGCACTCCTTGTCCTTTGTTGGCAATAAATTTTGCTATGGTGCTATCCTCACTTGTTGGTTCCAAAAGTTCTATTTTTACTTCGCCAATTTTAAAAAACGCTGTTCTTACTTTTTGGTCTGCTACTTCTTCTATATTATAGCATTTCAAACCCATTACGTTTTCCCAGTATTTTATTGCCTCATCCAAATTAGCAACCGCAATACCGATGTGTTCAATTTTTGAAGGTGTCATAAATTTTTACTTTTAAATTGTTAATATATTTTTATACTATTTTTTCTTTATGCTATAAACTATGCTTTCTAACTGCATTAGGTAATCTCTTTTGGGTTTGTTAGGATTGTATAAAAAACAATCTATCATAACAAACTCATTGGTAGTCTCGTTTCTAAAAACATAGTTAAGGAAAGGACCTCCCATAAAATCACCAAACAAACGCCAAAGCCCCCTTGTTTCTATCATAACATAATCGCCAACCTTAATGGTATCTACAAACAATTCGGTTCTCAACTCCGTTCCCATATAAGAGTCTTTTACACTGCCCGGAATAAAAGCCCTGCCCAAAGAATCTCTAAGGTCTACAACTTTTTTCTCCAAAAACAAATCATTGGAGGAAAACGGCTTCTTGTAAATCATTACATTAAAACTCTCTTTTTGAGTTTCTTTTCTCAGCCAAAGAAAATTATCCGTCTTCTTGGCAAGATAGAAGTCAGAGGAAAACGTAAGGGAAAAGTTAAACATTTTCTTTATTTGCTCGGTTATATCAGTATTCTCATCTCGCTTAAAAGCATTGTAAATCCTAATATGCTCGTTCTTTCTAAACTGATGCTTTATTGTATTAGCATAGGAATTAAGTATAGAATAAAGACTGTCCAAATTATCTACCTTTATCTCAAAAATAGCCTGAGGATAAACTGTTTTGTTTATGGCTTGGCGTATGGTATTATTATTTCCTGCTTGTTTGTTTATTATCAAAACATTACGATGTTTTTTAAACATCTCTGAATTGTAATATTGTCCAAAAGAAAGTTGTACCAAATCAAAATATGGCTCCTTTTGTGGCAAACCTTCTTGTGCCTTTTCAAAAATATTTCCTATGGAATCTTTAAGGGATTTGGTGTATAAAGAGTCGGGGATGACCAATAGCATTTCCAAAGTTTTTCCTCCTGAGGAGGGCTTACCTTGTGTTAGTTCATCTTCCTTTGTGGGTTTATGTTTGCAGGCAGAAAACAACACCGCCAAAAGCAACATAAATACATAGCATTTTTTCATATAAAATAGCATTTATTTTATTCAGTCGCAAAATTACAAATAAAACTTCAAATCGCAAAATGAATTTGACTTATTTATCATTATTTTTGAAAAAAACAATAGAATAGATTGAAAAAAGAACCTATTCTATTGTTTTTCATATATATGTTTGTATTTATAAATGTCTTATTCTACTGTTACCGACTTGGCAAGATTGCGAGGTTTATCCACATCCCTTCCCTTAGCAACGGCTATGTAGTAAGACAAAAGTTGCAAAGGTATAACAGATAAAATAGGCGACAAACATTCCTCAGTCTTAGGTATTTCTATATAATAATCGGTTTGTTTTTTTATTTCCGTATCTCCTTCTGTTACTATGGCAATAATTCTACCCTTTCTTGCCTTAACCTCTTGTACATTAGACAAAATCTTATTGTATAAATGATAGTGAGGAGCAACCACAACAATAGGCATTTCTTCATCTATAAGAGCAATAGGACCATGCTTCATTTCTGCTGCAGGATAACCCTCGGCATGTATATAGGAAATTTCTTTTAGTTTCAATGCTCCCTCCATAGCAACAGGATAGTTGTAACCTCTTCCAAGATAAAGGAAATTTCTTGCATATGTAAATATTTTTGACATTTCCTTTATTTCGTCTTTCTTCTCAAAAATCTTCTCTATCTTGGCTTCTATGTTGCAAAGTTCTGTTACTATTCTATGATAATCCTCGTCTTTTATGGTTTTCAGCTGTTTGGCTAAAGACAAAGCCATCATAACCAAAACACAAACCTGAGTAGTAAAGGCTTTGGTGGAGGCAACACCTATTTCTGGTCCGGCATGTGTGTATGTTCCCGAATCTGTTAGTCTTGCCACAGAAGAGCCTACAACATTACATATTCCATAGATAAACGCACCTTGTTTTTTTGCCAATTCCATAGCCGCCAAAGTATCTGCAGTTTCTCCCGACTGAGATATGGCTATGAATACATCATCGGGATAGATAACCGGATTTCTATAACGAAACTCTGAGGCAACCTCTACCTCAACCGGTATTCTACAAAGGGCTTCAAACAAATATTTGCCTATCAAACCTGCATGCCAAGAAGTACCACAAGCCGATATAATTATTCTTCTTGCTTTGGCAAAAACATCTCCGTATTCTTGTATTCCGTTAAGAATTATTTCTTTTTTCTCTCTTTGTAATCTGCCATTCATACAAAGACTCAAACTCTTTGGTTGCTCAAATATCTCTTTAAGCATAAAATGGTCAAAACCGCCCTTTTCTATATCCTCCAAAGAAAGTTGTATTTGCTGAATTTCGGGTTTTATTTTTTGTTCTCTGTCTTCTAAACAACAAATCTCTATTTCCTTGCCTCTTTCTATTCTTATTACTTGACCATCTTTTGGATAAATTACATTTTTGGTAAATTCTATAATAGCCGAAGCATCAGAGCCAAGCAAAAATTCCTCTCTTCCAACTCCTATTACTAAAGGAGAAGACATTTTGGAGGTAATAATAGTATTTGGATTGTTTCTTTCTATAACTCCTATGGAATAAGCACCCGTTACTTGTTTCAAGGCTTGATAGACAGCATCATATAAGGTAAGGTTATGCTCTTGCATCATATACTCTATTAACTGACAAAGAACCTCAGTATCTGTTTCGGACTGAAAAGTATAGCCCTTGGAGATAAGAAACTTTTTGATGGTAAGATAGTTTTCTATAATACCATTATGAATCAAAGCAATATTTTTACTTTGAGAATAATGTGGGTGGGCATTTCTCTTGCTCGGCTCTCCGTGTGTTGCCCAACGCGTATGAGCAATTCCAACCGTGCCAGTAATATCCTTATCTGCACAAAAGTTTTCTAAATCGGAAACCTTACCCTTTGTTTTATAAACATTTAAATCTCCATTCTCATTTACCAAGGCCACGCCGGCAGAATCATATCCTCTGTATTCTAATCTTTGTAAGCCTTTTATAAGTATAGGAAATGCTTGTTGCTTTCCCATATAACCAACTATTCCACACATAAAATGTACTATATTTTTATTTCGTTACTTCTTTTTGTAATTCTTTCCTGCAATGTATTCAACAAAAATACAAAGGCAAAGTTAGAAAAAAAATAAGATATTCATTGTATTTGAGATAAAATGTTTCTAAAAAAAACATTCCTCATAAAAAGAGCGAGGGGCTCTCTTAAAAGGTGGTTGATAAGAAAGAGAGTCCTCGCCCCAAAAAAACAACAATTATGAAAACGAATTAATCTGCATACCACATCGGAGTTACGATGATGCAATACACAGACTTTTTTTAAACATCTGTGATATCCCAGAAGAAAACCCTTAGTCCCTGCTCAGGTGCAGAATTATCTAAGGCTTCTATTCTGCTTTTTAATATGGGTGCAACGTTATCGTCTATTATACACAAAGTAGCCATATTTTTGCTTGGCCAAGCGTGTGAGCCAAGATGAGGCTCACCCGTCTTTGTACCTCTGCCTTTAACATCTTCCCATTTGGTATAACCTCTGATACTCAATTGATGAAGTACCTGCTCAACCTCGTCTATAAACGCCTGATTATATGCCAAAAATGCTGCTTTCATTACAAGTTTTCCTTTCTAAGTTTGTTTTTCAAATTTTTTCTTTGTCTATTCAATTTGCTTGCAGCAAAAGAACCATATATAGTTGGTATAAGTACCAAGGTTACAAGAGTAGAGATAGTCAAACCAAATACAATAACTATACCCATAGGTTGCCACAATTCACTACCCTCACCTATTGCTATTGCCATAGGTATCATACCTAAGACTGTGGTAGCGGTTGTCATCAGTACTGGTCGCAAACGCGATTTTCCTCCAAGAACTATAGCATTTATTATACTCATTCCTCTTTCTCTATTCAAATTAATGTAATCAACAAGAACTATGCCATTCTTTACCACAATACCAATTAACATTATGGCTCCTATCAAGGACATCATATTTAATGTACCTCCTGTTATCCACAATCCTAAGAACATTCCCGTAAGAGCAAACGGTACAGAGAACATTATTATAAACGGAGAACGGAAAGATTCAAACTGACCTGCCATAACAGAATAAACTAATATCAAGATAATTACACCCAAAAGTCCTATATCTCCAAAACTATCCTGTTGGTCTTCTATACTACCACCCAATTCTATGGCAATATTAGAAGGAATACTCAACTCTTCAGTTACTTTGTCTATTTCCACCTTAGCCTTATCTATGGTCGTACCTGACAAAGTGGCAGTAACTGTCACTATACGTTCTCTGTCTTGACGTTCTATCTCAGGTGGAGCAAATTTTTCTACAACCTTTGCTACCTCTTTTAGTTTTATAGCCTTACCAGTAGAGCCATATAAAGTGATGTTTTCTATATCCTCCACATTCTTACGGAATGCTTCAGCATAACGTACTTTTATATTGTACTCGTCTCCGTCTTCTCTAAACAAAGAGGCAGTCATACCATTCATACGATTGCGTACAAAGGTTGAGGCAGTGGAAACACTTAAACCGTTTTCAGCAAGTTTCTCTCTATCAAATTCCAAATTAAACTGAGGAGTGTAATCCTTACGAGATATGGTAATATCTTTCAAACCTTCTATTTTGGAAAGTTTTTCTTTGTATTGGTTTGCAAGATTGGTAGTTGTCTCAAAGTCATAACCCAAAATCTGTACTTCCATAGTAGAAGCACCTGTCATATTTCCTTGTTGACCACCGGCAGTAACAGTGTATTTTGCCACCTCAGGATAAGAAGCCAACTCATCTCTCATTACATCTGACATTTGATAAATTGTTCTGTCTCTGTCTGCTATATCAACAAACTTCATACGGAAAGAAATATAGTTGTCGCCAGAGGTTTGCATTAGGGCAAAGGAATTGTCCTCATCATCAGAAGGAGTACCTACCGTGTAGGTCATATTCTTCATCTCAGGGAATGATTTTTTTGCATAATTATAAAAACGCTCGGCTATTTGCTTACTTCTTTCCACACTTGCTCCTGCAGGCAACTCTATGCTACCGCTTATTTGTGCATTATCCGAAGCCGGAATAAAGTCAGTACCTATAAACTTAACCAAAACCAAAGACAAAGCAAATATAGCAAAAGCAATGATTATGGTACTCGGTTTGTGCTTAACACACCAAGAAAGAATTTTTTCATATCCATTGTCCAAACTATCCAACTGACGTTGAATAATATCTCTAAGTTTGGTAAGAATGTTTGCTTTCTTAGGCTTATTAACTTCGTTTCTATTCTTACGCTTATAGATAATAGAGCAAAGCATAGGGGTCAAAGTCAAAGCACAAATAATGGAAACTACCATAATAATACACATCATCCAACCCAACTGCTGAAACATAATACCTGCCATACCGCTAAGCATAGTGAATGGGAAGAACACCGCTATCAAAGTCAAAGTAGAAGCCACAACGGCATTTGCCACCTCATTGGTTCCATATATGGCAGCCTCACGTGGAGCGGCTCCTCGTTCTATGTGTTTGGTAATGTTTTCCATAACCACTATGGCATCATCCACCACCATACCAATGGAAATTGTCAAAGCAGACATAGAAATAATATTAAGAGTATTGCCCGTTGCAAATAGGTAGATAAACGCTCCTATCAAAGAGACCGGTATTGTGATAATAACTATCAAAGCCGCTCTCCATTGACCTAAGAAATACATTATAACTGCTATAACGAATACAAAAGCAAGTATAATGGTTTCTTTCAAAGAGTTGATAGAGTTAATAATGTTGTCGGTGGAATTCATTATCTCTGTTATGTGAATATCCGAAGGCAAGTTCTTCTTAAGAGAAGGCATAGCCTCGTTTATCTTGTTCATAACATCCACAGAGTTTGCTCCATTTTGTTTGGAAACAACAACCGTTGCACCTCTTTTACCATTTACATAACTCTCCTGCACCTTTTCTTGCAAAGAGTCTCTTACTGTAGCAATATCTCTCAAATAAATAGATTTGCCATTATAAGAAGAAACAACTATATCGTTCAAAGGCTCGCTCTCTTTGTACTCTCCTTCTATACGCAAAGTATAAGATTCGTTACCTATATAGAATTTACCCGAAGGTGTATTTATATTCTCTGCTGCAATTCTGCTACCAATGGACTCTACTGTTAGGTTGTAGGCTTCCATTTTTTGAGGGTCTACAAGGGCAACAATCTCTCTCTGAGGAGCACCGGAGATAGTAACCGACCCAACTCCTTTTATTCTTTGAAGAGGGTTAGACAAATTGTCATCCAATATTTTGTAAAGCCCCGCCATACTTTCCTTTGCATCCACAGAATAGATAACAACCGGCATCATGGAGGTAGATAACTTGAATATCATAGGAGAGGATGCTCCATCGGGCAAACTCATTTTTATCATCTCCAACTTATCTCGCATATCATTAACTCCAGCATCAAGGTCGGTTCCCCAGTTAAACTCAACAGTAACCATGGAAACATTGTCCTTTGAGGTAGAAGTAATTTGCTTTAAGTCATCCACTGTGGAAAGAGAAGTTTCTAATATCTTGGTAACATTGGTCTCCACGTCCTCCGCACTTGCATTAGGATAGGAAACGATGACTATTGCCATATTCATATCAAAATCTGGCATCAAGTCTATGCTTAATTTACTATAGGAAAAGATACCCATAATCATCACTGCTATAAAAGCAATGGATACCAATACAGGTCTCTTTACCGATGATTCATAAACACTCATTGTTATTATATTTTTTTATTTATGTTACTACTTTTATTTAACTATTACGACCTTAGCACCATTTTTCAATTTGTTATGGTCAGATACAACTACCTTTTCTCCCTCATTAACTCCTTCCAAAATAGCATACTTGTCTCCCAATCTCTTGCCAACGCTTATTTTTCTGTACTCTAAGGTGTTGTTTGCAGTAACTATAAATATATATTTATCATTTGTTCCATTTTGTTTAATAACGGCTTTGTCCGAAACCACTATTGTATTTGCACGACCAAGATTTAATTCTGCCCTACCAAACATACCCGGACGAAGTCTTTGATTGGCATTAGTAAATTCTGCCTCTACATAGAACGTTCTTGAATCAGGGTCTATTGTAGGAGAAATCAAAGAAATTTTCCCCTTAAACTCTTCTTCTCCAAAAACCTCCACCTTTGCAGTAACTTGCATACCAAGTTTTACCTTAGAATAAAGGCTTTCATTTACAGAAAATTTAAGTTTAACAGGAGAAATTTGCATTACTTGAAGTATAGGAGAAGTTCCAGCAACGTCTCCATTGTCAAAATTTCTTAGAGTTACAACTCCATTTATAGGAGAGGTTAGGGTTATGTTTTCTTTTAGGTTCTGAATATTTTTCTTAGCAACATCATATTGTACTTGTGCTTGGTCTACTTGTTGTTTGCTTGCACCTCCAGATTGATACAAAGCCTTTACACGAGCAAGTTCCACTCCTAAGTTATCTAATTGAGTTTGAGCGGTTGCTACGCTTGTATTTTCCATTTTTACCAACGTTTGACCTTTGGTAACTCTGTCACCAACTTCCACATATATTTTTTCTATTCTTGTGCCACCCGCTGAGGAAATATAATTTTTATATTTTGCCTCCACTGTGGAAGTAAAATCATACACTTGGTCTAATTCTTGCATTACTGCTGTTTCTACCTGTACTTTTGAGGCTTGCTCACCTTGATTTTCTGTCTTTTTATCTGAACAAGAAGTGGCAAACAAAGAAGAAAGTGTTATTATTGATAATATTTTTATTATATTCTTTTTCATTACTTATTCTTATTTATATGGTTTCTTTACTTTTTTATTATTTAATCTGTGGTAGCATATCTACCCAAAACTTGCTCCAATGTTGCCTCTGCAGACAAGTAGTCGTATAAGGCTTGTTGATAATTAAGACGGCTTTGAGTCAAAGCAAGTTCAGAGTCATTAAGTTCAAGTATAGTACCCGAGCCTGTATTATAACGTACCTTTGCTATTTCATATCCTTTTTCTGCCTGAGCAATAGCCTCCTTATTTACAAGTAGTTGCTCGTTTGCCGTACGCATATTGTCCAAAGCCGAAGTTACTTGCAAATTCTGAGACTCAGAGGTATAATCTCTTTGTAATTGAAGTTCTTTTAAAGATAGTTGTACTTGCTTGGTTTGGTTTATTATGGTGTTTCCACTAAAAATAGGAATATTCAAAGTCAAACCAATGGCCGCACTACCTACCCATTTATAATCACCAAATTTAAAGTCCTCGGCTTGAGTTTGGTAAGCGTATTGACCAAAAGCAGAAAGGGTTGGCAAGTGTTGATACTTTGTCATCCTTAAAGAATGTTGCAAACTCTGTATATTCAAATCTAACTGACGCAAAGTAGAGTTATATTCTATAAGTCTATCTGACTCGTATTTTTCCAAAAGTTTTAGATTCGCCTCATAATCAGTCAATACCTCACTAACCTCCACCTCTTGCTCCATAGGAATGGAAAGCAACATTTTTAATTGAAGTTTAGCCAAATCCACTCCATTTTTGGCAGAAAGATAAGAAGGGTTAAGATTATTTACCTGTACCTGCGCCCTTATATAATCGTACTCGGAAGAAACTCCTTGCTCATAAGAGGCTTTTGTGGTTTTTAAGGTTTCTTTTGCATTGTCTATGCTCTGTTGCAAAACTTTAAGACTTGCCTCAGCCAACAAAATGCTAAAATAAGCATCTGTTACCTGCTTACGCATATCTATTTTGGACGCTCTGGCTTGCTCCAAAATTAGGTCTATCTCGGTTTGCTTGCTCTTAAGTTGTTCCCACAAAGCAAAATTAACCAAAGGCATAGAAGCAGAAAGAGTACCGGTAAAAGAGTTTTTATACCCTATTTCCATATAACTTTTTCCACCAAAAGCCGCTGACATACTTGCGGGCATAAACATAACGCTCTTCATTATGTTGTTAGTATACTGCCCAGTGGCAGAAATGTTAGGTAAGAGATTACCCCAAGTTTCTTTTTTGGAATAATCCACACGTTGAATTTCCAAATCGGCTATTTTTATGGTAGGGTTTCTGTCTTCAGCCATAGTCAATGCGGTCTTGAGGTCTATGTTCAAAACCTCCGCCTTGTTTTGAGCAACAGAAGAAAAACCTCCGCAAAAAGCGAGAAGGAAAAATAAAGCACTAATGGTTCGTGTTCTTTTTTTCATTTTGTTTTTCCCAATGTTTTTATTTAGTTAGTAAATTATTTTTTTGCAATATGTATTCAGATAAATGTTCTCTGAAATACTCATCACAAGCCTCTACTCCTTTTAGGGTGGAGACTCCTCGTAAAATAGTAAAAAAGTGCGTCATAAAAAATTGTATTGCATTTATTT